>JAIDHZ010000021.1 GCA_029052995.1 Lachnospiraceae bacterium
CTGTAAAATTAGTATAATAAACATAAGAAATAAATAGTGTATCAAGTAAAAATCCTATGTCTGGGAAGACAGAAGGAGTGCTTGTGATAATAATTAGAAGGAAGGGAGCTTGTCTTGAAATTTAAAGGGATTGAAAAGAAGCAGGAGGGCAGATTTATTACCCGCTATGACCTGACCTATGAAACCGTAGATGGAAAAGAAAAGATATATGAGATGATAAGCCGGAATAAGAATCTGACCACAAGGAGTGAACTGACGGAACATCCGGCAGATTCAGTAGTTATTATAATGCATGACGAAGCAGGGGAAAAGATACTGTTAAACAGGGAGTTCCGCATGGCATGTGGAGATTTTGTATTTAATTTTCCTGCAGGTTTGATTGACCCGGGAGAGGATTTTAAAGACAGTGCAAAAAGGGAACTGAAAGAAGAAACCGGTCTTGACCTGATTAGGATTGATGCGGTATTAAAAGATAGCTTCAGTGCCATCGGATTTTCCAATGAAAAAAATATCTGTGTAATTGGTGTGGCAGCGGGAACATTTGCACCAAGCACCTCTTCTGTAGAGGAGATTGAAGCGGCATGGTATACAAAGGCAGAGGTGAGGGAATTATTGAAAAAGGAGTATTTTGCGGCCCGTACACAGGGGTACTGTTATCTGTGGAGCAGGGAGTGAAGGTGCTGCAAAGAAGAGTGGATTGTCGGTTTCGCCTATTTAATAATATTATCATGAGCACAAAATAGTAAAAAAATAAGCCGTATGCATTGTGGTATTGCATATCATAATAAAATCGTTATGTTACAATGAACATACGTGTTGGAAGGAGGTAGAATATAATGAGAAAGAAAGCGATTGCAATAGGGATAGAAGAATACAAGAGAATAATTGATAAACCATATTATTATATAGATAAAACCCTTCTGATTAAGGAAATACTGGATAAAGGAGGTTCTGTGAACCTTTTTACCAGACCCCGCCGCTTCGGAAAAACCCTTGCCCTCAGTATGATAAAAACCTTCTTTGAGAAAGATATGGATATATATGGAAATCTTACAGATAACAGACATTACTTTGATGGAATGAAAATTATTGGGGCAGGAGAGAATTATACAAAACACGTGGGACAGTATCCGGTGATTTCCCTGTCTTTAAAATCAGCCAAGCAGCCGGATTTTGATATGGCATATACGATGCTTGTAGATCAGATTTCGTCTGAATTTAAACGACACAGATATATACTCAATACAGATGTATTGTTAGAAGATGAACGAAAACAATATGAGGAGATTATGCTGCGAAAAGCGGAGAGAGCAGAATATGCAACTGCCTTGAAGTTTTTGTCAGACTGTTTGAAAAAATACCATGAAAGAAATGTAATCATATTAATTGACGAATACGATGTACCGCTGGAAAACTCCTATTTTGCGGGGTTCTATAATGAGATGATTACCTTTATCCGCTCTCTGTTTGAGTCGGCATTGAAGACGAATGACAGTTTGGAATTTGCTGTTATCACAGGGTGCCTGCGTATCAGCAAGGAAAGTATCTTTACCGGACTAAATAATCTGGCAATCAATTCTATTCTAAATATAGATTATGCAGAATATTTTGGATTTACACAAAATGAAGTAGAACAGATGCTTGGAGATTATGATTTGTCACGCAAAGTCAATGAAGTAAAGGAATGGTATGACGGTTATCTGTTTGGAAAAACAGAGGTATACAATCCATGGAGTGTGATTAATTATGTAAGAACATTAATTTCAGATCCGGATGCATTCCCGAAGCCTTACTGGTCAAACACTTCATCCAACAGTATTATACGGGAGTTGATAGAGGAAGCAGACAGTGTTGTGAAACAGGAGATAGAAGACTTGCTGGCAGGTGGAACCATTGATAAACCAATCCATGAAGATATTACTTATGAAGATATTCACAAAACTCAGGATAATCTGTGGAATTTCCTGTTTTTTACCGGATATTTAAAGAAGATATCTGAACGCAAGGAAGAGAGAAACATATATCTGGAAATGGCTCTTCCGAATGAAGAGATTGGGTATGTGTATGAGAATACCATTCTGGAATGGTTTGATAAGAGATTAAGGGCAACAGACCTAAACAATCTGCATAAAGCGATTTTAGAGGGTGATTGTGAAACTTTTGAAAATGAAGTGTCGGAGCTGCTGTTAGAAACCATCAGTTTTTATGATTATGCAGAGAATTACTATCATGGATTTTTATGCGGTCTGCTAAAAGGCTGCAATCACTATACCGTTATTTCCAACCGGGAAAGCGGCAATGGCAGACCGGATATTTTATTTAAGTATTTATCCGTCAGAGGGCAGGCGGTGATTATGGAGTTAAAGGTTGTGAAAGAGTTTGACCGGATGGAGGCAGGCTGTGACGAGGCATTGAGGCAGATTGAGGAGCAGAATTATGAGGCAGTTTTATATAAGGAAGGGTACCGGAAGATCCGGAAATATGGAATCTGTTTTTACCGGAAGGAATGCATGGTAAAAGAGGGGTAATGTGAATCATTCATAGAAATGCACAAATATACGACCGCATTAGAAGTGTTAGCGGAGTATGTTTGTGCATTTTAATATTTTATACCCGATTGTTCCGTCCGGATATGCATTTAGGATATTTTGCGGAGCATCATAGTAAAAGCTGTTGTTAAAATCTTCGGCTTTACACCTGACATAAGAGTTGTAGGCTGCCAGCGGGGCATCCATAATATCCATGTTCTTTTCTCTAGATATTTCAAGAATGAGTCTTTTATATAGCTTGCCAATATCCCGCTGGCTTGGAATGGAATATTTGACAGCAACTCTCTTATTTTTTGTCTTTCTTGCAGTGCAGTCAATTAGACTGAGGTAAAAAAGGTCATTTTCTTTGCGGTCTTCACGTTTGGTCATTCATTTGCCGCCTCCTACTTAATACAAATTTCAGACATTCTTCTGTCATTTTATACCCTCCATAAGAGTTAATATTTTAGTGCATGGTAAGTTGTACATTTATGTTACAGAAAGTTACTTATTTGCCCAAGGGTGCAGTAAAGGCAGGGGATGATAAAAATAGTGCATATTGCTTTGGTATTGCTGTAATGCCATCTTTTCGTACCGTATATTGTCCGTTGGTGCGTTAGTGTATAATTTTTATTGGCAATAAGAATAGTTTATAATGGTTATGAAAACCCAAAAAGGAAGTAGAGAAAAAATCCCTACTTCCCAATCATACAGTTTTTCTTTATGATGTTAATTGACTAGAAAAACACGTAAAGGAGACTGTATGATGAAATCTATTGTAGAGGAAAGCAGGGTAACATTCAAGGAGTTAGAGAAAAAAATTTTTGTATATGTCTGTAAAGCCGCAGTAGAGATGACACAGATTATTCTGGAGGAGTATGACAGAGAGCTTCACGCCAGCCGGAACACTAAGGAGTACAGGGATAAAGGCTGCAGAACAACAACGATAAAGACGGTATATGGAGATGTGACGTACGACCGTCATGTATACCAGACAACAGACGAAGAAGGATGCAAAAAGTATGTGTATCTTCTGGATGAAGCGGTAAGGATGGATAAGATAGGATTGATTTCCACAAATCTGGCAGAAAAGATAGCATCCTGCGTAACGGAAAATCCGTATCGTGTGACGGCAGATATTATATCTGGCACAAGCGGTCAGACAATCAGTCATGGAGGTGCATGGAAACTGGTACAGAAGTTGGGGGAGCGTGTCAGTGAGGAGGAAGAGTTACAGGTAAAACAGATGAATGCAGATGAAACAAGCGGAACCCGTGAGATTAAGGTGCTTTTTGAAGAGATGGACGGGGTGTGGCTGCGTCTGCAGGGAAAAGACCATAAATCCATAGCAAAGCAGGAAATGAAGGTTGCAACCATTTACGAGGGATGGGAAAAAGAGGACAGGAGAGGAAGCCGTCTGTGTGGAAAAAAGGTGATTGCAGGCATGGAAAAAAGTAATGAATTCCATGAGAAGCGGGAGGTGATGCAAACAGTAAAGCGATATGCAGAGCCAAAGATTTTTAATGTGAGAATGATGGAAATCATAACCACGCTGAGTGCAGCAAAAGCACCGAAAAAAGATGGAAAAGGAAATCCATATATAGACGTGATAAATATGCATGTTCCCATGCGGGATGCAATTCAGACAGCATCAAGGAGGGCGTTTGTGAAAGCACTATTATAAAAAATAAGAACAGAAAAATGTATCTTAGAAAAACTGACAGGTAAGTTGCCAATAAAGTGTTGACACAATCTGTCGTATATAGAGTCTTGCAATTTGGAATAAGGAAATATATAATCATAACAAATGATACGAAAGTGAGGCAGAGTATATGGTAAAAAATGTGACAGACAGCGTATTTTATGTTGGAGCAGATGATAAGGATTTGGATCTGTTTGAGGGACAGTATATTATACCAAATGGTATAGCATACAATTCATATGTCATTGTGGATGAAAAGATTGCCATTATGGATATGGTGGATAAGCGGAGGGCAGATGAGTGGTTTGCCAATGTGGATGAAGTGTTAGCAGGGCGGCAGCCGGATTATCTGGTTATTTCCCATTTAGAGCCGGATCATTCTGCGAACCTGGATGAGGTGTTAAAAAGATATCCGGATATTCAGGTTGTGTCAAATGCAAAGCTTTTTGGAATGCTTCCCCAGTTTTTTGAGGTGGACATTAAAGACCGCAGTGTGACCGTAAAGGAGGGTGAACCCTTATCCCTTGGAGAGCATGAGCTTCATTTTGTAATGGCACCGATGGTTCACTGGCCGGAGGTTATGGTAACCTATGATGCGGCGGATAAGATTTTGTTTTCCGCAGACGGCTTCGGCAAGTTTGGCGCATTGGATACGGAAGAGGACTGGGCATGTGAGGCACGGAGATATTACTTTAATATTGTAGGAAAGTATGGCGTGCCGGTGCAGAATCTGTTGAAAAAGGCAGATGCACTTGATATTCAGATTATCTGTCCGCTGCATGGACCGGTGCTTGACGAAAATCTGGAATATTACATTGGAAAATATAAGACATGGAGCAGCTATGAACCGGAGGACAAGGGTGTGTTTATAGCTTATGTTTCTCTTCATGGTAATACTAAGGAGGCGGCGGAAGAGCTCGCAGAACTATTAGAGAAAAAGGGGGCACCGAAGGTTGCAATTGCTGATCTTGCAAGGGAGGATTGGGCAGAATGTGTGGAAGATGCCTTCCGTTATGACCGGCTTGTGTTAGCGGCACCGACATATGATGGTGGACTGATGCCGATTATGACAGATTTTATTGAGCATTTAAAGATGAAAGCTTATCAGAAACGTAAGGTGGCACTGATTGAAAATGGTTCATGGGCACCGATGGCGGGAAAAATCATGAAACAGCATTTTGAATCAATGAAAGACATTGAGTTTGTGGGGGATGTGGTTACAATCCGTTCCACAGTTAAGGATGGGGACAGAGCGCAGCTTGATATGCTGGCAGATGCACTTTTATAATATATTTGTGAGGAACAGTTCCTAAGATTTAAGAGGGTGTGGTAGAATTATTATGTTACGCAATTTTGCCGGCACCCTCTTAATAGTTTATATTGATAATAATAACGATTGTTTTATAAAGTCAAATACCCCGCAGCAGTCGCCAAAAGGCAGCCAATTGGCTCGTTGTTTGCGGAAATAAAGAAAGAAGAGAGGGATTACCTTCTCTTCTTTCAATGAGGGGGGAGAATTCAGAATATGACTTACGCCATATTCAATATGAAAAGTTCTTACAAGACATAGTCTAATAAAAAAATGTGAAGAAACTGTGTCCGAAATGTTTAAGGTTTGTGAAAGGTTTCTTAAGAAAAATGAAAGACACCGTAGCGGGAGAGTATCCGTTACGGTGCTTTAAGATTACATTGCTGCATGGAAGTGACAGACATTTCTGACGACTGGTTTTGCATCCTTGCCATAGCAGCCGGTTGGAATCATTTCTGGTTCCTGGGTTTCCGTTCCAAGCGCTGTCTGGAAAAGAGAATTAATGGGTTTCTTAGCTTTTCCTTTCTGTTGCTTATGTTGGTGTTGTCTCTTGTATTTGGGTACTGCCACGATTGCCAGTACCGGTTTAACGGTATCAGTAAATGTTTTAGCATTCATGGTAATCTCCTCCTTGAAATTACGTCTAAATGCTGTCACTTCCTCCTATTATATATATCGGAAGAAGAGTCGGTTTTTCTGATAAAAATCCCTTATAAATCTATATTTTATATTCTCTTTTTTTCTAATTTATTTCCGCAAGCAACGAGCCAAGCGGACATGCTTGCATGTCCATTTGGCGGCTGCCGTGAGGGTCAAATACCCCGCTGCTTGCGGCGGGGTGTTTGACTTTTCAAACTCATGGTTTTATCTGCTTTTGTCTCATTCACATAGTCTCCGGTTTCTATATCTGTTACTGGTTTCTTGTCGCTTTTTTATTGAAAGTTAAAAATACGTTTGTTATAATTTCATAATGTACGGCAAGTGGAAAATGACAAGAATTTTATACTAATATTTATAGACTAAAAAATAATAGAGGAAATAATGGTGAAAGAAAAAAGAAGGAAGGATAAAATGCAAACACACATCTTTCACCATTTGTGTTTGCGCCTCAAATGAAAATGCAAGTATTTTGGTTTGAGGCTTGGTGGAAATTATGGCAGAATTTATCACAACCTACAGCGGTATTCATTTTTATCCGACTAAACCTGTTTTGGAGGATATACGTATAACGTATATTGCACATGCTTTATCCATGCTTTGCAGGGGAAACGGGCATGTGGCACATTTTTTCTCCGTTGGTCAGCATTGTATTAACTGCTGTGTCGAGGCCGAATGCAGGGGTTATTCTGACAGGCTGATTCTTGCCTGCCTTTTGCATGATGCCGCTGAGGCGTATATGTCAGATGTGACAAGACCATTAAAGGCTTATATGCCGGATTACGTCCGCAAAGAGGAATATCTGTTAGATGTAATATATGAGAAGTATTTGGGCAGTATATTAACTGAAAAGGAAAAGGTTCTTGTGAAAAGGATTGATGATGATATGTTATATTATGATTTGCTGAATTTATTAAATGAGCCACAAGCCGGGCCGGTGCCTGTAATGAAAAGTGCATTTACTCAGAACTATGAGCCGTTTGATAAAGTGGAGAAAAGATACCTTGAATTGTTTTATAAATACTACGGTGCACAACGTCCGGTGGATGTTGGTTCTGCACAGACCTAAGCGGAATGACGGTGGAATATATTAATAATTAGGAGAACGAATATGAAACAGGGAATTATTTTTGATTTAGACGGTACATTATGGGATTCATCCAAAGCTGTGGTGGATTCATGGAATGAAAAGATTAAGGAATTTCCAGATATTGATTATGAAATGACTTATAAACAGATGCAGGGGTATATGGGAATGACCATGGAGGAAATCGCATTTGCATTCTTTCATACTGTGTCAAAAAAGCGGGCGCTGGAACTGTTAAAAATATGTACTGATTACGAGAATGAATATATTGTGGCTCACGGCGGGGTTTTATATGAAGGAGTTAAAGAAACACTTTCCAAACTGCATGAGGATTATTTTCTTGCCATTGTCAGTAACTGTCAGCAAGGCTATATTGAAGCCTTTTTGCAACACCATAATCTGGAACAGTATTTTGATGATACTGAAAATTATGGACGAACCTTAAAACCGAAGTCAGATAATATTTGTCTTTTGGTGAAAAGGAACCATTTAGATAAGGCAGTTTATGTAGGAGATACCATGGGAGATTATCAGGCCACAATAAAAGCGGGTCTTCCTTTTATTCATGCAGCTTATGGTTTTGGAACGGTGACGGAATCTACTCCGGAAATTCATGATATAAGAGAGCTGCCGGATTGTGTTATACATTATATATAAAAAATAGTATTTCGCTTTGTAGTGTCAAAAATCATTGAGCTTCGAAAATCTTTGCAAATATTGACCTTTTCGCATATCTTGGTAACTTAAATTACAATGATTATTCATGTTTTGGTCCCCGAATTTTCTGTGGAGATATAAATCAATATGAGAAGATATAAGGTAATAGCATAAGATGTGAGGGAGAAAGCGTTCGGTGCTTTTGTTCTCTTGTAGAATATTGTTGCTATTTCCTTCGGCAGAAGGTGCGACAATAGTAGAAAACTTCGTATCTGATTAGTATAATCTAAATGTTAAAGAGAGCGTCAAATTCGAATTTGGTGGCGGGGTATGTAATATGTATTTAGAAAAAATATATAAGGAAGAAGATTTATTCCCTAGAGAAATAACATTTTGGGAAGAGCGTGAATATGGTTTTCTGTTTTATAACGAAGGCAATAAAGATTCTTATGATTCCAATCATGCAATAATATTTAAAAACAGAATAAGTGACTTGGATCAAGTACTTGACGATATAGTAAAGTTCTATATTGAAAAAGGGATGAAACCGATTATATATCAATCCATTTCTGATGAAGGCTATTTTGAAGATATCAAAAATATTCTTTTGGATTATGGATTTGAAAGCTGGTCAGAATCACAAAGGTATATGGTTTTGTCAGAACTAAATACAATCACACCTAATACTGAAATTACTGTTCAGAAAATTTCAGAATGGCAAGAGAAATATGGACCGGAAATTTTTGAGAAAGCCGGAGAGCCATGGGAAATCGCCGTAGCTAAAAAATCATTAGACAATAGTAATACACTATTTTTTGTCGCTTATTATAACGGAAAACCTGTTGGCATGACATATGCACATGTTCATGATGATGTATGCAGAGTTGACTATTTACTTGTTTCCAAAGAACACAGAAACATTGGTGTAGGAAGAACATTAATAAATAGCTTTGTGGAATATTGCAAGGTTAACCAAATAGAAAATTGTTTTCTATGGCCTGACGGAGAGACAGCTGAAAGAATATATTACGAAGCCGGATTTCGCCATGTAGATACAAAGCAGACGGGACGTGCATCCTATGTTAAGTGCATAAGTAAAGACCTACAATAGAAGGGGAAAGGAAATGATTTCGACCTTAAAAGAACAACTGGCAATTGATACAAATTGTTCAAAAGCAGATTTTGACAAAAGAAATAATAGTGTCAAAATACTATGTCATAATTACTTAAAAAGGCGTAACATAAACAATGACTTACTACTTTTTATGGCATGTTTCGGAAAAGGTACCGTAGCTGCCGTTGATAAAGAATTGGAAGGATTCATGTCTAAGTACATAGAAAATATGGATGGTTTCAGGTGTTTTGACATGCCTCTTAATATACTGGAGAATGAACTAAAGAAATATGGTGGAATCATAAGTGAAATCGAGGAATTTTACTTGTTAAATGGAAATGAGATTTGTCAAGTGGCACCAGCGTTTGATATAGAGATTTTAGAAGGCGCTGCTATAAAAAACTGTATGGTGACCATAGGTTTCATATGGCAATGGGATATTCACAGGACAGCGACCGTAGGGATATGCTTGCTGTAGTGGCATATGAGAATAATGAAATACTAGGGTTGGCTGCCGCAAGTAACGATACAGATCATATCTGGCAAATCGGTGTTGATGTGGTACTAGAAAAACAAAAACAGCATGTTGCAACTGATTTTGTCAAAATTATTTCAAATGAAGTTTTGAAAAGAAATAAAATACCCTACTATGGAACAGCTTGGTCTAATATTGCATCGAAACGAGTTGCTATAAACGCTGGATATAAGCCTGCATGGGTAGAAATGAAGGCAATGAAAAATCCAATTTAGAGAAGAACTAGAAAACCCCGGATTGATAAAGGATTTTTTTATAATTAATAAAAAATTATAATTATGCAGATTGTGCATTAGCAC
>JAIDHZ010000210.1 GCA_029052995.1 Lachnospiraceae bacterium
GAGGGCGATTTTGAAAGGAGTGTGAATGTCATGTGCAACTTAAGCGAAGCTGTTTGGGCAGAAGGCATGGAAAAAGGCATGGAAAAAGGTATGGAAAAAGGTATGGAAAAAGGCATGGAAAAAGGTATGGAAAAAGGTATGGAAAAAGGCATGGAAAAAGGTCAGGAAAAATTAGCAGAGCTTATAAGGCTGTTAATTAATAGTGACCGCATAGATGATGTAAAATTAGTCACAGAAGATAAGAATTATCGTGAACAATTGCTAAAAGAATATCATCTTGATTGTAGTGTATAAGTAACAACATTCTATTGACTTTCTTTTTTTGCTGCGTTATACTTATCAAAGTTAAATAAGAAATAATCTGCCACCGGGTAGAGAAGCGAAAGCATTCGCTATACATCGTTAGGTCTTTGAAGATGTATAGATGGGTGCTTATTTCATTTTGGAGGTATTTATTATGTTATCAAAAAAACTGAAATCAATGCGTGATTATTTTTCAAAAGCAGAGATTGCATTATGGTGCATATCCGTTGCTCTCATTGTTGTATCCTTTTTTGTGTTTGACAGAGAAAAATATCTGACACTTGTTGCCTCTTTAGTCGGAGTGACTTCTTTGATTTTTAATGCAAAGGGGAATCCGTTCGGGCAATTCCTTATGGTCATATTCAGTATAATGTATGGTATTATCTCTTATACATTTTCCTATTATGGGGAAATGATAACCTATTTGGGGATGACCGCTCCGATGGCTGTTTTTGCTTTGGTTTCATGGCTTAGAAATCCGTACAATGGAAATAAAGCAGAAGTGAAGGTAAACCGGCTGAAACTCAAAGAGATACTTTTTATGATATTGCTGACGATTATTGTTACGTTTATATTTTATTATACTTTGGCAGTTTTTCACACAGCAAACCTAATACCGAGTACTATATCTGTTACAACAAGTTTTCTCGCTGTTTATCTGACTTTTAGAAGAAGTGCATTTTATGCTTTAGGTTATGCTGCAAATGATGTTGTGCTTATTATCCTTTGGATATTGGCAGCACTTTCCGATGTTTCATATTTGTCTGTTGTTATTTGCTTCATCATGTTTTTGGTGAATGATATTTATGGATTTATCAATTGGTCGAAAATGCAAAAGCGTCAGGAAGCAAATAATATAATGATGGACGATATGGTTAAATATTAACTTATGAAGTTTACAATCATTATGGCAGCACCCAGTATGGCGAGGACGATGCCGGTTACCCGATTCAATGTTACCGGTGTTGCCTTGTTTGCCAGTTTTGCCGCAATCCTCGCCCATAACAGAGTGGAGACAACACAGAAAAGGAGGCACCATAAATCCGGCATGCCTCCGATGGCAAAATGGCTGACAGATCCGGTAAAGGCAGTAAAAGTCATGATAAAAACACTTGTTCCTACCGCTGTTTTTAATTCGTAACCGAGTACGCTGGTAAGAATCAGTAACATCATCATGCCGCCGCCTGCACCGACAAATCCGCAGATAAGTCCAATCATTATGCCGCAAATGACAGATTGTATCAGGCGCTTTTTGGGTTCAACCGCCTGCATGCTTTCTTTTGTAGTCATAACTGGCTTTACAATAAACTTGATACCGAGGAAGAAGGTCATAAATACAGAAAAACTTCCCATTGTCGTATTTGGAACGAGGCTTGCCAGAAAACTTCCTATCAGTGTGAAAATTAAAACTGTCCCCATCATTACAAGTCCGTTTTTAACATCCAGATTTTTATTTTTTTTATAAGTATAGGCACTGACAGCACTGGCGAGTACGTCGCTTGCCAGTGCGATTCCCACGGCATCATAAGCTGGCATATTTAAGAAAGTGATGAGAATGGGGCTGATAACTGCCGCTGCGCTCATTCCCGCAAATCCTGTTCCCAGACCAGCACCGATTCCTGCAATAAAGCAGATAATAAATTTAATTAGCATACGAATCCTCCTTTTCGACTTTTACACTTTCTAACACAGCCACAGAAGTGTGATAAATCAATTCCGAGATTTCCATAGGGGATTCCTGCATTGACCCGTTAATCCAATTCTGAATTACACTGACACATCCGGATACCAGGTACTGGAAAAGATAATTAGATTTGTTTCCCTCATTTATATTCAGTGATTTTGTCTGTTTTTTAGAAAGTCAATGGTTTCCTGCATCATATTTGCGGGAAAGCTATCATCAACACTGTTGTTCAGAAGTAACTGATAGTTTTTTTCTGTAAAAGAGTAATCAGGGCGTTTTTAAACAGCAGCTCAGTTAGCTGCATGCGCTGGTTGCCTTTCTTATTCATAACAAATACTCCATATAACAAGTTTGCAGTCTTGTTTGTTTTTTGAAACAAAACATTCTTGAAATGTAGACTACACATCGTTTTATAAAAACTGTTTATTGTAAGACCAACATTGTGTTGTTATAATGGCATAATAATATATTTGATTTAATTTGTCAAAGAAAAGAGGTAATCAAAGTGACAAAACTTGCAGATTGGATTGTGGATAAAAAAGCAGTCGTCTTAATTATTGTTGCGGTGCTTACTGTTGTCGCAACGATTGGTTTTTCTCGGACTAACATCAATTATGATATGTCAAAGTGTCTGCCGACAAATTCTTCTGTTAAGTATGGAATGGAGTTGATGGAGGAAGAATATGGTGATTAAACTTTTTTAGTTTTACTTTGATTTCCGCACCAGTCTGGCGACAGTCTTCCATGTATTCAGTCCATAGGAGCTTCTTTGAGACACCCTTCCTCAAAAATTCCCTACAAATATAGGTATAATCCGGTATTCGCTTGGATGAAACAGACAAAGCTTTGTTCCGTTCACTGAATCCCAAGCTCTTTAATCTTAGAATTTCTCGGTATTTGGTCATAATCTTGATCCTCCTTAAAATGAATTTACACATTATTGCGTATATCTTCATTTTAATTGAAGAATATTCAGTTGAGGATGATGGCGCAGATTGCCTACCATATCAGCAAGGGGATTCCTTTATGGGATTACCCTGTCCGTAAAGCGGCGGTCGATGCAGGATATTATTAGTACATTTCAGATATTAAAAAAGAACCTTGATATTTGATTTGGACAGTCCCATTGCTTGTATACAGAGTGGAATTATGGCATAATGTCATCAGCAGAGCAAAGCGTAGACCAAAAACCCCCGCCCTTTAGGGCAATTCAAATTTGATGCTCCGTTGCTTGTGGCGGTTTTTTTTGACTGTGGCATTGATATTTTGTTAAAAAGACATATTGCGGCAGACCCTTTCACATTTGATTCTGTACAATTCTTAAAAGGTTCTGCTCTCGGAAAAGCAGCCATCTATGTTGGAAATCAAAAACCATGTATGGAGGAAATACAAAATGCAGGAAATGTTGACGATAGAAGATTTGAAAATCCCCATTGATTTTAAGCGACAGAACCGTAAAACGCTGGCAATTTCCATTACAGAGGATGCAGGGCTTATGGTGAAAGCACCACTTGCAATGTCGGAAAAGGAGATTGAAGGTTTTATAAATCAGCGTCGGTTTTGGATTTATAAACAGGCAAAACGAATGCTGACACAAAATGAACATAGACCGGACAGGAGTGCAGAAGAGCTGCGCATGCTACAGAAAAAGGCAGGGGCAGTATTGCAGGAAAAGACAGCATATTATGCCAAAGTGTTGGGCGTTACCTGTCAGCGTATTAGGATTGGAGACCAAAAAACATTCTGGGGCAGCTGTAGCAGCCGGGGCAGGATTTCTTACAACTGGCATCTTGTATTAATGCCGGAGAAAATTCAGGATTATGTGGTGGTTCATGAGCTTTGCCATTTACTGGAGATGAATCATTCTCCAAAGTTTTGGAGTTTTGTTGAAGAAATCATTCCTGATTACAGGGAACGACGGAAATGGTTAAAAGAGCACGGAAATGAATGTAGATAAAATACAAAACATTTACAGGGTTAACATTAGTGTACTGTATCGTTGGCAATTAGCATTATCCCTTGTCTATTCTTCTGGCGGCATAATACTAAAGATCAATAATACGGTACACTGGATAGTTTAATATAATGTTATATTTTTCCTAAAATTATATTGACAGGGCAAAAGTTACATGATATATTATATTCATATTAAACCTACCGAATAACTAGGAAATGAAATAAGGAGAAATCATGAGCAGAATTTTGAGTATAGGAATTTACTATATTATGGGTGATAGGATGTGTTGCAGGAGGAATGTTTGTAAAACTTCCAACATCTTGATGTGAGTTTATTTAATTACATTTTGAGTGGCAGAAAAGTGCAACAGGAAAAGAGAGTGGCAGGTTTTTGATTTACATATTGAGATTCAAAAACTAATTAGATACAGATAATAATTTAGAAAATTCAGGAGGATAACGTTATGGGAGATAAGATAAAGAGAGAAGACAGAAAGTTGAGATTTGAGACATTACAGTTACATGTAGGGCAGGAACAGCCGGATCCTGTGACCGATGCAAGGGCAGTGCCGATTTATCAGACATCATCCTATGTATTTCGGAACAGTGAGCATGCAGCGGCAAGATTTAACCTTACAGATGCAGGCAACATTTATGGAAGGCTGACTAATCCGACAGAGGATGTATTTGAAAGAAGAATTGCTGCATTAGAGGGCGGTGTGGCAGCCCTGGCAGTGGCAAGCGGTGCGGCAGCAATTGCCTATACGATTGAAAATCTGGCAAAAAATGGTGAACATATTGTTGCGGCAAAAAATATTTATGGTGGAACGTATAACCTGTTAGAACATACACTGGTGGATTACGGAATTACCACAACCTTTGTGGATATTTTCAATGATGAGGAAGTAAAAGCTGCCATTCAGGAGAACACAAAGGCAATTTTCATAGAGACATTGGGTAATCCGAATTCAGATGTGGTAGATATTGAGGCGGTTGCAAGGATTGCTCACGAGGCAAAAATTCCGTTGGTTGTGGATAATACCTTTGCTACACCGTATCTTGTAAGGCCGATTGAGTATGGTGCAGATATTGTGGTGCATTCCGCTACCAAATTTATTGGCGGGCATGGAACGACTATAGGTGGTGTCATTGTGGACAGTGGCAAATTTGACTGGGAGGCATCAGGAAAGTTTCCTGCATTAGTGGAGCCTAATCCCAGTTATCATGGCGTCAGCTTTACAAAGGCTGTGGGAGCGGCTGCTTTTGTGACCAAAATTCGTGCTATTTTGTTAAGGGATACCGGTGCAACCCTTTCCCCATTTCATGCATTTTTTTTCCTGCAGGGGCTTGAAACCTTGTCTTTGCGTGTTGAACGTCATGTGTCAAATGCATTGAAGGTGGCTGAGTATCTGAATCAGCATCCATTGGTTGAGAAGGTACATCATCCATCCGTTACAGAGGATGCAGAACAGAAAGCATTATATAATAAATATTTCCCTAATGGGGGAGGCTCTATTTTTACTTTTGAAATCAAAGGTGATGCAGAGACAGCAAAGAAATTTATTGACAATCTGGAGATTTTCTCACTGCTTGCAAATGTTGCAGATGTAAAATCTTTGGTCATTCATCCCGCATCAACCACTCATTCGCAGTTGACAGAGGAAGAACTGCTTGACCAGGGAATAAAGCCTAATACAGTACGGCTGTCCATTGGCACAGAGCACATTGATGATATTATACAAGATTTAGAGGAAGCATTTAAGGCGGTTGCGCAGTAAAAAAGAAAGGTAAGGAATGAAAATATGGGAAAGATTTATAAGAGTGCAACGGAACTGATTGGAAAGACGCCGCTTGCTGAAATTCCTGGATTTGAAAAACAGTACGGTGTTACGGATGCAAAGATATTGGCAAAGCTTGAGTATTTTAACCCATCTGGTTCTGTAAAGGATAGAATTGCGTTTTCTATGATTGAAGATGCTGAAAAGAAAGGAATTTTAAAGGCAGGAGCAACGATTATCGAGCCAACCTCCGGCAATACGGGAATCGGTATTGCGGCCGTGGCGGCGGCAAAAGGGTATCATGCCATTTTAACCCTGCCGGAAACTATGAGTATTGAGAGAAGAAAGCTGTTAAAGGCATATGGTGCTGAGATAGTATTGACGGAGGGTGCAAAGGGGATGAAGGGTGCCATTGCCAAGGCTTGCGAATTAAGGGATTCCATTGAGGGCTCTGTTATTTTAAGCCAGTTTGAAAACCCGGCAAATCCGCAGCGTCATAAGGAAACGACAGGACCGGAGATTTATGAGGATACGGATGGGAAGGTTGATATATTTGTTGCCGGTGTGGGAACCGGGGGAACCCTGACGGGTGTTGGCGAATACTTGAAGGAGAAGAATACTGATGTGAAGATTGTTGCAGTAGAGCCGGAGAGTAGTGCAGTATTATCAGGCGGTAAGCCCGGTGCACATAAGCTACAGGGAATTGGTGCAGGATTTGTACCGGATACCCTGAACACAGAGATTTATGATGAGATAATTCCTGTGGCAAATGAGGATGCCTTTGCAGCGGGAAAAGCCATTGCAAAAGCAGACGGTTATCTTGTGGGTATCTCCTCCGGTGCGGCGCTTCATGCGGCGGCACTACTTGCCAAACGTCAAGAAAATAAGGGCAAGACCATTGTGGTTTTACTTCCGGATTCGGGAGACCGCTATTTGTCTACGGATTTGTTTGAAGAATAAATTCTGATTTTTAAGTGTAAACGGGGCAGTCATGCCGGAATGGTTCCGGTGTGGCTGCCTTTAATTTTTAATTGCGATATGTAATGGGAAAGAGTATAATAAACAGATAAAGTATTTTATATGGATGAATTCTATAGAGTAGTTTAAAACTTATTATTATAATGTATTGGAGGAAGAAAGAAATGGGAGAAGCAAGAGTATATTTTACAACATTTAAGGCAACAGGAAATGAAAATTTGTTACAGAAGCTGCATCGCCTGATGAAAACAGCTGGATTTGAGAATATTGATTTCACGGATAAATATGCCGCAATCAAGATACATTTCGGAGAATACGGCAATTTAGCTTTCCTGCGTCCAAATTATGCAAGAGTGGTTGCGGATTATGTGAAGGAATTGGGTGGAAAGCCGTTTTTGACAGACTGTAATACGCTGTATGTGGGAAGCCGTAAGAATGCTTTAGATCATTTGGAAACAGCATACATAAATGGATTTTCTCCTTATCAGACAGGATGCCATGTAATCATCGGAGACGGAATAAAGGGAACGGATGAGGCTCTTGTTCCAATTGATGGGGAGTATGTTAAAGAAGCGAAAATTGGGCAGGCGATTATGGATGCGGATGTATTTATTTCTCTGACACATTTTAAGGGACATGAAATGGCGGGCTTTGGTGGAGCACTTAAAAATATCGGAATGGGCAGTGGCTCCAGAGCGGGGAAAATGGAACAGCACTGTGATGGAAAGCCCAGTGTTAATCAGAAGGACTGTGTTGGTTGTGGTGCCTGTGACCGGATTTGTGCCCACGGTGCTCCTGTGATAGAGAACGGAAAAGCAGAGATTGACCATGAGCGGTGCGTTGGCTGTGGCAGATGTCTTGCGGTGTGTCCGAAGGACGCAATTGCCGCAGGCTTCAGTGATTCCATTAAGCTGTTGAATTATAAAATGGCAGAGTACAGTCTTGCTGTGTGTAAGGACCGCCCCTGCTTTCACATTTCGCTTATTTGTGATGTTTCCCCGAACTGTGACTGCCATGCGGAAAATGATATCCCGATTATTCCTGATGTGGGAATGTTGGCTTCATTTGACCCGGTGGCATTAGACAGGGCATGTGCGGATTTGTGTAATCAAATGCCGCCAGTGGAATCCAGTGTATTGGGTGATAATTTGAGAGAACATGAGAACCACGAGGGGCATGACCATTTCCACATGACACATCCCGATACGGAATGGGAATCCTGCCTGTCTCATGCGGTAAAGATTGGTCTTGGTACGGATAAGTATGAGCTGGTCAGAATTTAGAAGAGAGGGGAATTAGGAGCAGATTAGTCCGCATGAAGGCGAGGTTACAAATGATAAAACTTTTGTGAATATTTGGAAGAAAGATTTTGTAAATTTAACTGGCAGAGTTTTGCTTTGGAAGGAGAAATAAGCTATGAGGGCGAACAATTATACACCGGCACTTATTAAGATATACACGAAAGAGGGATGGATTGCAACGGAGCAGTCACTGGTGGCAGTTGAAAAGGATAAACAGAAAGTGATTGCATGGGGGAATGAGGCAGAAAAATATATAGATGATAAAGAGATATTGGTTATCAATCCCTTTAAGCAGGGCGTGATAGAGGATTTTATAGTAGCAAGTGTGTTTATGACCAACTTTATCAGGAAATATGGGAAAAAGCAGATGTTTAAAAGACAAAAAATTGTATTTTCCCTTTTAACAGAATATTCAGAGATACAGAAAAAGGCATTGACAGAAACCGTTTATGGAGGAGTAGTAGAAGTAAAAATATCAGATGACCGTAGCGTATTTGATGAACCGGATATACTAAAACAGTTTTTTGAGAAAAATGACTGTAATCTTTTAATTGATATTACGCAGGATGACCCCTGCCGGTATGTTCAGGAACGGGCAGAGGAGTTAAGAGCGTATGCAGCAAAGAACGGAGTGGAGATGGATATAACGATAAAATAATTGAAATGCCTAAATATTTAAATTACTTTCAAGTTGTTCTGCAAGCACAATTGTTTCCTTTAAAATTTTTTGAATTTCATTAATATTTTCCATATGTTCTTTTGCCATATCATTTGCATCCTTTATTGAAGAAACAATGGAAACAAGGTGGCTTGTAATTATATTTAATGTGGATTTGATTTCAGTTGCAGAACTGCCACTGTCGTTCGCAAGCTTTCCCATCTCAGTGGCAACCACAGAAAATCCGCGTCCATACTCACCACTACGTGCGGCTTCAATAGATGCATTCAAAGCCAGAATGTTAGAACGGGATGCATTGCTGCTGATTTTGCCTACAACATCAACTGCAGTATGTACATCATTTTCAACACTATTTGTTACATTGTTCATATCTGTGAGCATTTTGAATAAATTCTCAATTCCATCAACAACATCCTGGATGGAGGTATTAATATTATGGACAGATTCCTTAAATTTCTCTGCAGTATGAAATATTTGTTCTTTCATGTCCACAGAATATGTGCAGACAATGCATCCAACTACATCCTTTTCATCCTTGATTGGTACCAGCATCCCCTCAAAAGCCTCGCCCATAACTTCCTTAGGAAGGTGGTTATGCTTTGCCATTCCTGTTCTTATCACCTCTTGAAATGCACCGCTTGGATCTTCGAACATATCCCCAACATTCAGAGCTGGTTCCACACCGTCCGGAACAGAATAACCTTCAATGATTCCTTCTGCGTTCATTACTGTAATAAATACGTCATGGTCAAATAATTGTTTTATCAGCGGTAAAATATTAACTATTTGCTTCAATTGTTCATTCAACATATGAATACCTCCGGTGTTTATGAGTTAGTGTATAACAAATACCAAACAAATTGAGCTATTGTTTGCTAAACTTATATGAAGTCAAGTCTGATTGATGACATACATGCTCCTTCTTATGAGAAATTATATCATTTTAGCTTTATTTATTCAAGATTAATATTTAAAGCTTTAACGTATTCATACCTCAATTTAAAAGTGGAGGATGAATTGTTACAGAAGGTTAAATGTTTCAATAATGTTAATTATCTATCAATTATAGCTATTTTTGTTATCATCATCATTACTTTTAAATCGATATCATTGCTGATTATTTTGGTTTCAGTAATCGAATTTGCAATTTTTATTAATATGTTTGTTCTGTATTACAGCGATACTTCCCTTGTGTTTGTGCCAAGAATTGTAATTGGGAGTATTCAGTTAGGCGCAACGGTTGACTATGTGATTCTTATGAAAAGCCATTACTACAAAGAAAGATTGAGGGGTGCAGGTAAGAGTGAAGCAGTATCTATTGCATACAATGCGATTTTATATAAGCAG
The DNA here is from genome assembly GCA_029052995.1 of Lachnospiraceae bacterium. Lineage (GTDB taxonomy): Bacteria > Bacillota > Clostridia > Lachnospirales > Lachnospiraceae > CAG-590. The sequence goes on from JAIDHZ010000210.1 coordinate 10,027, forward strand.
CCGGTAGCCGGAACAGCTTAATGAGTTTAAGGAGAAATTTATATCCCCTGATACGTGAGATGATTTACAGCTTTGAAATTTAAAAGATAATCTATAGGTAAAGATAAGATACAACGCATACTATTATTTGATTAAATGCATTAGAAAGTTATGAACATTTTTAGATGAACCAGCATAAGATAGATAGGAGTAAAATCAGGGGGCATAAAATGCAGCCGACAATTATTATTGATGCAGGACATGGCGGCTTTGACAATGGAGCTTCTTATAATGGAAGATTGGAAAAAGATGATAATTTAAAACTCGCCCTGGCGGTAGGAGAGCAGCTGGAACGGGATGGTTTTCCGGTGGTATATACGAGAGAGACAGATGTTTATCAAAGACCAATTGATAAAGCAAGAATTGCGAATGAAAGTGGTGGTGACTATTTTGTGTCCTTTCATCGTAATTCCAGCCCGAATCCCAATACTTATAGTGGCGTAGAAACTTTGGTTTACAATGATTCAGGTATTCCGGCTCAGTTGGCACGTAGTGTAAATGACAAAATGGCAGGGGCAGGTTTTAATAACCTTGGTGTTTCTGTACGCCCGGATTTAATTGTGCTAAGAAGAACTAAAATGCCGGCAATCCTAATTGAGGCAGGGTTTATAAATACAGAGGCAGACAACCGGACATTTGATGAAAATTTCAATGAACTGGCAACAGGAATTGCAAAGGGAATTGAAAATGTAGTAGGAACAAAAAGCAATGAAAAAGCTTTTGGAGTGCAGGTAGGATTATATAAAAGATACGAAAATGCGCAGTATGCATTAAATCAGTTAGTTGCAAATGGATATGAGGCGCAGATTCGGGAGTGGAATAATTTTTATGCAGTTGTGGTCGGAAATGAATCTACATTGGATGGAGCAAGAGATTTGGAACGCCGATTACAAAATGCAGGGTATGATACATTGATTGTAAATCTATGAAAAGTAAAAAAGTAACTAAAATTAACATAATTTTAAGAAAATATACTATAGAATTCTCTGGCATTTGTGATATACTTATATTGGATTAAATAAGTTACAATGGATGAGGGTTTCAATACAATGAGAAAGAAAAGAAGACACAGACGCCACCTTAGTTGGAAACAGAGACAGATAAGAATATATACATGTTTTATTGTAGTTGCCGGTGCTGCATGTATACTTATGGCAGCAGGAGCGAAGAAAAGCAATTTGTCAGAGAGGCTATCCCGTCTGACGCACAAAAATATTGTAAATAAAGCAGTGGAGCCAATGGAGCAGAATATTTCGCATATGCCAACTGGCACATTGATTACAAATTACAGGTATCAGGAATTTGGTGCCAGTGATCCTAATGAGATTGATGTGAAAGCACCAATGATTGCACTGACCTTTGATGATGGTCCGAATCCGGACAGTACAAAACGTATTTTGAAGGTGTTAAGTGAAAATTATTCCCATGCAACATTCTTTGTGGTGGGAACTAATGCAGCAAAATACCCGGAGACATTACAGGAAATTGCAGCTTCCGGGTGTGAGATTGGCAATCATACCAATAACCATAAAAATTTGACGAAAATTACAGATGCTGAGATTAGCGAACAGATTGATAGTGTAAACCGTTCTGTGAAAAAGGCAACTGGCGAGCAGACAACGGTAATCCGTCCACCATATGGCGCATTTGATGACCATGTGCTGGGAATGTTATCAGAACCGGTTGTGCTGTGGGATTTGGATACAGAGGACTGGAGCAGCCGTAATGCGGCAGAGATTGTTGAACATGTAATGGATAATGTGAAAGATGGAGATATTGTTCTGATGCATGATATTTACGATTCGACTGCGGAGGCGGTGGAAATTATGGTTCCCAAATTGAAGGAACGGGGTTTTCTAGTTATGTCAGTCAGTGAAATGGCGAAGTATAAGGGAAAAACGCTGGAATTAAATAAGGCATATGGTAAAATTTCTGTGGAAGAGGAATAAGCTGTAGAAAACGAACCATAAAAGCCGGTTATCTACAGTCTGGTGTTTTGTTACATTGATATTTGGTAAAAAACACAGGATATTTGTTCATCTGCAAGGCGAATTTTCGACGGCGCAGCGGTGGCTGCGGCTAGAAAATTCAACGTGGCAGATGTTCAAAATTCCAAGAACAATAGTCTTATTCAGGTGTTTTTTGATGCTCTTGATACTGGATTTTTTAGAGTCAGATATGAAAGATTCCTAGATGATGATTAAATTTCTATTTGCAATATTGCACTGTCAATTCCTGATTTGCCCATTGATGAAACATATGGTATAATAGGAACGCTGAAAACGCAGGAATATATTAAAATTAATGAGCAAGCATAAAGGGAGGACATATTATGTGGGCATATGAAAGTGTATTTTATCAGATTTACCCGTTAGGATTTTGCGGTGCACCATTTGAAAATGATGGCGTGGAGGAATCACGCATATTAAAGGTGATTGACTGGATTCCGCATATTGAGAAATTAGGTGCAAATGCAATCTACTTTTCACCGGTGTTTGAGTCTGATACACATGGATACAATACAAGGGATTTTAAGAAGATTGATTGCAGGCTTGGCAGTAATGAAGATTTTGTCAAGGTATGTGAGGCACTTCACAAGGCAGATATTAAGATTGTTTTAGATGGCGTGTTCAATCATGTGGGCAGAGGTTTTTGGGCTTTTCAGGATGTGCTGCAAAACCGTGAGAACTCCAGATACCGTGATTGGTTTCATATAGATTTTGGTGGAAATTCTAATTACAATGATGGTCTTTGGTATGAAGGATGGGAAGGAAACTATGACCTTGTGAAATTAAACCTTCGAAATGAGGAAGTGATTCAACATATTTTTGATGCAGTAAAATACTGGATTGAAACTTTTGATATTGATGGTTTGAGACTGGATGTGGCGTATTGTCTGGACCATGATTTCCTAAAGCGGCTTCGTCAATTTACAGATTCATTAAAGGAAGAATTTTTTATTGTAGGTGAGACTTTACATGGCGATTACAACCAGTGGGCAAATGATGAAATGTGTCATTCTGTTACAAACTATGAATGTTATAAAGGATTATTTTCGAGCTTCAACAGCATGAATATGTTTGAGATTTGTCATTCTCTTGCCAGACAGTATGGACCGGAGCAG
>JAIDHZ010000211.1 GCA_029052995.1 Lachnospiraceae bacterium
AACTGCAACTGACTGCTTTCCTAATTGCTGCTTGTTTGGCCAAACAATTTTATGGAATTCACCTTTCATCTCTGAAAACTTAAATGAGCTCTTTGCTGCTTCATTTTCTTTTCCCAATCCGATCACCTCCAGTAATCCCTAATTATTTGGTTTCTTTGTGTAAGGTATGAGCTTTACAGAATTTGCAATACTTCTTTGTTTCCATACGCTCCGTATGAACACGCTTGTCCTTTGTCAAATTGTAATTACGCTGTTTACAATCTGTACATGCCAATGTAATCTTAACTCGCACAACTTCCACCTCCATCTCAAATTTTTGCTTTCTTTCGTCTGCAAACTCAAGCGTTAATAAAAAATTTGCACACAAAAAAAAAGCCCCGACCAATGTCGTATTCATTACGATAACAGAATGCATGTAAAAAGTCAAGTTTTTCTTGGTTTTTTATTTGATTTATAACACAATATGCTCTTGTAAATCATTCCCCACTGCTTTATAATAAGGAAGAATAATGTGAAAAGAGGATATATACATGTATCAAGTTGATTTTAAAAAACCAATACATATTCATTTTATCGGGATCGGCGGAATCAGCATGAGCGGTCTTGCTGAGATACTGTTAAAGGCAGGTTTCCAAATTAGCGGTTCTGACGCTAAGTCTTCTGATATCATTGACAGTCTCATTGCCATGGGCGCAATTGTAAATATAGGTCAGCAGACTGCCAATATCACAGATGATATTGATTTAGCCGTATATACTGCGGCAATCCATGAAGACAATGAAGAATTTACCACATGCAGGACAAAAAAAATACCAATGCTGACCCGTGCACAGCTGCTTGGCCAGATTATTAATAATTACAAATATTCTGTAGCAGTAGCAGGAACACACGGAAAGACAACTACCACATCCATGCTAAGCCAAATTTTAATGGAAGCGGATGTAGATCCAACCATTTCCGTAGGGGGAATTCTGGATTCTATCGGAGGCAATGTACGAGTAGGCGACTCCGACTATTTCGTGACTGAGGCCTGCGAATATACCAACAGCTACCACGCATTCTTTCCCTATATAAGCGTTATTTTGAATGTGGATGCAGATCATTTGGATTTCTTTAATGGAATTGATGAAATTATCGAGAGCTTTCATACCTTTGCCATGAATCTTCCTGATAACGGAGCTTTGATAATAAATGGTGATATGGACTGCCTTCCCAAAGTCACCAGAGAGTTAAAAGCAAACATTATAACTTTCGGAATAAATGATACAAACCGTTATTACCCTAAAGATATTGAAGCAGACGAAAACGGACATATGAATTATACACTGATGGTGAACGGAAAACCACAGGAACGCATTCATTTAAATATTGGCGGCACACACAATGTTACCAATTCCCTGTCTGCAATTGCAGTTGCCGATTTATTAGGTATTGACAGAGAGTATACCCTTGCCGGTCTTGCATCTTTCGGAGGAGCACACAGACGTTTTGAAGTAAAGGGTACTCTTGGTAATGTTACCGTAATCGATGACTACGCACATCATCCTACAGAAATCAAGGCAACACTTACCACAGCCGCCCATACACCACACAATGAGCTTTGGGTTGTATTCCAGCCACATACTTACAGCCGTACTCTTGCTCTCTTTGACGAATTTGCAGATGCATTAAAGGGCTTTGACCATGTAATTTTGGTTGACATATACGCAGCAAGAGAAGCAGATACGGGTCTTGTACACGCCAAGGACTTAGCTTTAAAGATAAAAGAACTTGGAACAGATGCAAAATATTTCAGTTCCTTTGCCGCAGTTGAAAATTATTTATTATTAAATTGCAAAAAAAATGATTTGTTGATAACTATGGGAGCCGGAGATGTGTATTTAATTGGCGAAGAGCTCCTCGGAAAATAGTTTTACACATTATCCACAATCTAACCAACCTCTTTTTACAGGAATAGATTGTGGATATTTTTATTAACATAATTATTTGCGGATTTTTTGATACAACACTATAAAATTGAATGTAGTAGATTATGTCAACAAATTTTCCACATTTTCCACATTTTTATTAACACATCCCGGCGAACAGACGTTCTATTTTCTTTTTAAAAACACTGTGTTATAATCCATTTACTGTACTACTTCAAGAAACTAATGTACCACTGTTTACTTTGAACATAAAACACAGAGCCAAAAAGGAGTGGAAATGCGTGGAAACAATTACAATTACAACTGAAAATCATGAAACATATTCTGCCGTTTCAAACCTCTTTATAGATTACTATATGACAAAAGCAAATGGCGAATTTGTGAAAATTTATTTATATTTGGTTCGGCTTCTAAATAACGGCCGGGCTGTTACGGTAGCAGATATTGCCGATCATTTTGACCTGACAGAAAAGGATATCTGCAGGGCAATCCGATACTGGATTAATGAAGATGTACTGCGGTTAGAATACTCACCAGACAAAAAACCCACCGGAATTATTATGCTGCCTTTAAAGGAAAAAGCCGCTGTCAATCATTCTGATTCGCTGCTCTCGATGTTAGAGCCTGATGATGAAAAACCAACAGCATCAGATAAAATTGCCGCCGCAATCCAAAACTCTTCCGTTCCGAAGCGTTCCGAATATAAGGCTGCATACATAGAAAAAAAGAAAGTTTCGGATGATGAATTCGGAGATATCCTATACCAGACAGAAACTTATTTTGCCAAACCACTTACAAGAACAGACCTGCAGATTCTGACATATATATATGAGGAATTGTCTTTCAATCCTGATTTGCTGTCATATCTTATTGAATACTGTGTATCTATAGGCAAAAAAAGCAGCAGGTATATTGAATCTGTTGCTATTGACTGGTATAAGAATGGCATAACAACAGTGGAGGATGCCAAGGTCGCTTCCAAAAATTATAACTCTATCTATGTAACCGTACTAAAACAGTTAGGTATTCCAAGAAGAGTTCCTACCCCGGCAGAGACTGCATTTATTGATACTTGGTATAACACCTATGCATTTGATAAAAATATTATTATTGAAGCCTGCAGACGCGCCATTACCAGTAATCCGCATTCTGCTAACTTTAACTATGTCAATGGTATATTAGAAAACTGGCACAAACAAAATGTACGCAAATTATCAGACATAGAAGACTTAGACCAGAAATGGGCTGCAACACAAAAAAAGCAAGCTACAAAAAGGGGCAATGCTGTACCAAATCAATTTAACAACTATCAAAGTTCCACCAGCGAGCAGACAGTAGATGAATTTGCTTCTCTATTTTTAAAGGAAGCAAATCAATAATATAACAGGAGAAAACAGGCTCTATGACTTTTAGCGATTCTCAATATGATGCAATTATGAATATGTATTATCAACGTCAACTTGAAAACAAGGCAGTCAGCGAACAGAGAAGGGAAGAAGTTTTTGCTGCAATTCCACGCATTGCTGAAATCGACCAGATAATCGCATCCACCTCCATTGACGCAGCAAGGGCCAGTTTGACCGGCAAAACAGATTATATGGAGGATGTTAAAGCCCAAAACCAGATGCTAATTGAGGAAAAAGCTGAACTGTTAAAGGCACATGGATATGACGCACACTATTTAAAACCCATTTATACCTGCCCCATATGTAAGGATACCGGGCTTGTTAATAATACATACTGCACCTGCTATAAACAGGCTGTTATTTCTTTGCTATATAAACAGTCAACTTTGGATAAGGTTCTTGAAACAGAAAACTTTGAGCATTTTGACCTCAATTTCTATCCAAGAGAAAATGACGGAAAACACCCTTACACACCTTATGAAAATGCTGGAAATATTTTAAATAAAACTAAAAATTTTGTAGAGACATTTGACGAAGAGAAGGGAAATCTCTTATTCTATGGAGAAACAGGTCTCGGAAAAACATTTCTAACAAACTGCATTGCAAAAGCTCTGTTAGATACCGGACATACCGTACTGTATCAGTCGGCAGTCCATCTATTTGAGGACGTATGTGCAGATGTATTAATGAAAAAAATGCAAAACGCAGACAGTCAGAACACTTATCGTTATATATATAACTGTGATTTATTAATTATTGATGACCTTGGCACAGAGTTCACAAATTCCTTTGTGTCCTCAACGCTTTATGATATATTAAATACAAGAATGCGTGAAGGAAAGTCCACCCTGATTTCTACAAACCTAAACCTTCAGGAATTGACGGAGCGCTACTCTGACAGGATTTCCACCCGGATTTTTGCATCATACAAGGTTTACAACTTCTATGGTAATAACATTCGTTTAGCCAAAAGAAGACAGGCAATACAAAACTAAAGTGAATATCAAACGGAGGAAAAATCATGCCAAACGACAGCAATTTATTATCAACCATCCCAATAGGCGAATTAGGTATTGTGGCAATGGAAAGCTGCACTGCCCTTGGTCAGCGTGTAGATGCTTACCTTTCAAAATGGAGGTCTGCCAGAAATAACGTTGAAAAATCCACGATTGCATTTAACGGATATGAGAGAGATTCTTACCTTGTAAAATCATCTTGCCCGCGTTTTGGTTCTGGAGAAGCAAAAGGCGAACTCCATGAGTCCGTTCGCGGAAAAGATTTATACATTTTGGTTGACGTTACAAACTCTAGCATTGAATACACATTATATGGCAAAAAATGTCCTATGTCACCTGATGATCATTATTCAGATATAAAACGCATTATTGCCGCCTGCGGAGGTAAAGCCAGAAAAATTACAGTTATTATGCCCTTTCTTTACGAAAGCCGTCAACATAAACGTAATGGCAGAGAATCCCTGGACTGCGCCCTTGCATTACAAGAATTAGTGGATTGGGGCGTCGATAATATCATAACATTCGATGCCCATGATCCCAGAGTGCAAAATGCCATTCCCTTACACGGCTTTGAAAATATACGCCCAACCTATCAGTTCTTAAAGGCACTGCTGCGCTCCACAAACGACTTAGAATTGGAGAAGGAGCATTTAATGGTAATCAGTCCGGATGAAGGTGCAATGAACCGTGCCATCTATTTTGCAAATATTTTGGGAATAGATGTGGGAATGTTCTACAAGCGCCGTGACTACAGCACTATAGTGAATGGACGCAATCCTATTGTTGCACACGAATTTCTTGGTGACTCTGTAGACGGAAAAGATGTAATTATCATGGATGATATGATCGCTTCCGGCGAAAGCATGATTGATGTTGCAACACAGCTGAAAAAACGAAATGCAAGACGCGTATACTGCATGGCAACTTTCGGTCTATTTACAAACGGATTAGATACATTTGATCGGGCAAAGGAATCCGGACTTATAGAAAAGGTAATCAGTACAAATCTGACCTACCAGTCACCCGAATTATTATCAAGAGATTGGTATATTAATGCAGATATGAGTAAATACATTGCTTTGTTGATTGATCATCTTAATCATGATGCTTCTATATCTGAAATATTAGACCCAACTGACAGAATTCAGGATCGCATCAGAGAATATCGTGAGAAACATACAATACGTGAAAATTACTAAAGGGGCTGCCGCTTAATGCGGCAGTCCCTTTTGACTATTATGCATATGTTATATAGACAAGTAGGTTTACCTAATCATCAACGTGTCAGCACACTATGTTGTCGCCTCCGTTGAAGGCTCCGTTGTTGGCTGTGTTGTTGGCTCCGTTGTCGGCTGTGTTGTCGGCTCCGTTGTTGGCTTTGTTGTTGGCTCCGTTGTTGGCTGTGTCGCAGGCTGTGTTGTCGCCTCCGTTGTCCGCTTTGTATCTGTATCCCTGGTAGATGTTGTTTTCTCTTTCTTTTTCTTCTTTTTCTTCTTTTCATCCTCTGATTTCTCTGACTTTGAACGTGTATCCTTCCAATCCTTTGTAGAACGAACCCATTCATAATCCGGGAAACCAAGATCTTTAAGTCCATCATGAATCTCTACATTAAAATCATGCCAAATTCTGCCGGGATATGTAGAACCCCATAATCCCCTGGTGGACTGCGGAGTGTCGTACCCAACCCATATGCTCGTTGTATAATACGGAGTAAATGCACAAAACCATCCATCCGTATTATTATCTGTAGTTCCTGTCTTACCCGCACAAGACATACCCGGAATGCCAAGACCACTCGCCGTTCCTCCCGAGAATACACCCCGTAACATGGAAGTCATCATCCTGCATGCATTCATTTCGTATACCGTTTTTGATTTTACTTTATCTTCCACCACCACATTCCCCTGGGAGTCTGTAATGGATACAATACAGGTGGGCTTACGGAACTCTCCATCATTTTCAATGGTTGCATAACCGGAAGCCATTTCTACAGTTGTTGCTCCGTAGGTAAGTCCGCCAAGGCATGCTGCCATATTCTGCCTGTCTTCAATGGTTAAATAATTAAAATTCATATTTAATAAGTACTCTGAACCAACCTTTGGCGTAAGCTGTTCATATAAACGGTAGGCCACTACATTTTTCGATGCTGCAACAGCTGCTGCCAATGATGTTATACCGGAATAAGAGCCCGAATTCTGAGGCATATTGGGTTTATCAAACTTACTGTCATCTACCTTTGTTTCAGGTGTATAGCCTCTTTCCAACTGTGGCGTATATACAACTAACGGCTTAATCGTACTTCCCGGCTGTCTTGCACTTTGATATGCGCGGTTCAGGCTGTAGCCCTGCAGTTCATTCTGTGTGCGTCCTCCTACAATTGCCACTACCCTTCCATTGGAATTATCAATACAGGTTGCTGCACCCTGCAGATTATAGATTCCTGTTTCTGAATTTTTCTCTTCATCCACTGATAATGTTTCATTAATTGTTTTTTGCAAAAGTTTCTGTTTTTTAGGTTCAATAGAAGTATAAATTTGATATCCGCCAGTATACAAAGTCTGATAATACTCATCATATGCCGCTCTATACTCTTCATTATACTTATGCTGTTCTTCAATAGTATCAAATTTGTACCGGAACTTAAATCCGGCTGCTTCCATCAAGGCTTCCGTAGCACAGAAATTAGTAAATGTCTCCACATAATCATGACTGATCTTTTTTTCTTCTGCCAGTACTATCTCTTCATCCAATGCCATCTCAAGTTCAACTGAATTCAAATAACCCAGCTCATTCATGTCTTTTAGAATTTTATCACGCCTTTCTATTGTATGGTCGTAATTTCTTCTTGGGTCATAATAGGTCGGGCTGTTCGGAATAGCACACAGGAATGCCACCTCTGATACGGATAATTCATCCAGATCTTTATCAAAATAACCCTTTGCAGCCGCACCGATTCCATAATATCCGTTAGAAAAGAAAATAGTATTTAAATAAAATTCCAAAATCTGCTGCTTAGTATACTTCTTTTCCAGTTCCCATGCAATAAACATTTCTTTAATCTTACGTTCATAGCTTACTTCATTAGTTAAAAAAATTCCTCTCGCAAGCTGCTGGGTAATGGTACTGGCACCCTGTGTAATGGAACCGTTATTCTTAACCAGGATATACGCTGCCCTCATAACACCTTCATAGTCTACTCCGTTATGCTCATAAAATCTTCGATCTTCTACCGATACCATTGCTTCTACAAAGTAGGCTGGAATTTCATCATATGTTTTATAATATACCTCCTTCTCACCGGTAACCTCCCTAAGCTTTTTTCCATTGGCATCATATACTATAGAGGTTTCGTCCTGACGGAAACTGTCTGCAGTAGAGTTACTCACAATCTCAATCGCCTGGTCACGATATTCCAATGCAATCTTTCCATACTTCTCATAAACTACATAACCACCAATTACGCCAATCAGAACAAATATCAGTAATATGTAACTTAGAATAATACGTCTTAAACGTCTCTTCTTTTTTTTGCGTTTCCGCTTTGCCTTTCGTACTCTTGCTTTTTCCAGCTCTTCCGGTGATTTAGTAGGTTTATTATTTGTCGTTTGTGATTTGTTTGTCGACTTACTGCTATCATCCATACTCATACCTCATTTCCAGCCATTTGCAAAAATGACACTGCCTTGTTTACATGGTATCATCAAATAGATAAATAATTACTTGTAATACCTAATCCGGTAAACATATCCTGAATTCCGGGATTTGCAGTGAAAATAATAATCTGACGATTCATATATTCATGCAAACAGCTTAAAGTTTCTTTTAATCTTTGATAATCATAATTCACAAAAATATCATCTATGATTATTGGAAGCTCTTCTTCAACCAACACATTGGCAATAGAAAGTCTCAATGCCAGATAAATTTGCTCTACCGTGCCGGCGCTTAGATAATCCATACTAATATATGAACTACCATTCTTTACCATAACACGTAATTGATCATCTATTTTCACCTCAGAATATTTATTCTGGGTAATTTTACTTATAATTTTTGACACCTGCTCATTTAAAACACTTCCAAAGGAATCATAAATTGCTTCAGATAAATCCTGAATTGTCTGAATCGCAAGATTAAGTGCCGCTGTCTCTACCTCATTGGATGCAATCTCTTCCCTGACCTTGTTCAATTCCTTCATTACATTTTCCTGCTCTGTGCGTTCGTTTACAATCTGCTGTTCCTTTACCTTTAAATCTGACATTTGATTTAAGATAGCTCTCTGGTCTGCTCCTGCTGTCTTTGTTTTTGCTTCCTCAAATCCCTTCTCAATCTCGATTTCCTCTAACAATTTGTATAACTGAGCTCTTCTTACAAAATACAAAATTGTAGTAAGCATCACAAATGCAATACCTGTACCCATAACTGCCAGCTTAACCTGAGGAACATTACCCGGAATAACGTAAGCAATGCCCACAAATGCTGCAACTCCCAAAAGCGCCACGAACAATGTGACAAACACATTATCAAGAATACTTTTATTTCCCATATTGCTCAGCATCTTAATATCCCGTTCACGCTTTGTCAAAGGCTCCTTCTCGTCTTCTTCCTTTGGTTTTTCTTCCATGCGCTTTTCATCAGTATCAACACGGTTCTTAATAGGTGTAAACTGAATACTCTTATTCTCCTCACCGTCTGCCGCTGCCTCTAATTTCTTATATTGTTCTTGAATCCCTGCAAGTTCAGCATCAAAATCCCGTTCCAGGTCAAGGGATTTTGTAAGCTCCTGCTGCCTTAGTTCTAACTCTTTATTAGAAAATTCCTTCTTCTTATTCTTTAGTTCTGTAACTGCACTAACCGCATCTATCTCACCTGTCTTAGAAGATGCCATATTCACAATATAATGGTTGAGCCTGTCTGCAATCTCTTTATCTGTGGCTGCACCCATCTGTCCAATGCAAAGTGTGTTCATATAGGTGGATTTTTCAGTCTTTAATACTGTTCCCATCAGATTATTAGGCTCAATCAAATCAACTTGCCTTCCGGTGTTCAAATCTCTGACGGTTGTATCCTTTTCCTGTCTGGAGAAATTACGTTGAATCTGATATTGACCTTCCTTGGTTGTAATCTCCATTGCACCCGAATAAGCCGAACCATTAATAGGTTTTCTCTTCTCATAATGATCAAAACGTGCACCAATACCCCTTGACTTATCAATACCAAACAACATATCCACAATAAAATCCTTTATTGTAGACTTACCAGCCTCATTTGGTCCATATAAAATATTAATACCCGGAGCCAGTGTAATATCTTTGTTATGAAATTGTCCAAAATCCTGCAAATGTAACTTGTCAATTCTCATTCTACTGTACTCCTGTCTTTAATAATACATCCAATCCATAATGAATTGCCTTCTTACAAACCTCATCATTATAATAATTATTAGAAAGCTGGTTGATAAATTTACCAATCAGGTTATCCTGATTATCCGTGTAAATCCGTGTCAAATCATATTCCTCAGACACTTCGGTAACCACTTCGTAAATATTGTATTTTGTAGTAAGGCTCGTGAAATCAAACACATCATGATTATGATTATGCCCCTTTACCAAAATGCGGTAAATGTGTTGGACTCCAAGATTCTGAATCTGTCTGTCCACCAAATCAACAATCATTGCCGGAGAATGATCCGGCTTAATATTAATTAACAGATTCATGTAGTTTCTCTTTGCCACCGGAACAAACTGCGTCTTGACAATCCCATCAACAACTTCTCCATAGATGTAGCCTCTTGCACCGGTATCAGTATAATCAATCGGTTCTAATGAACCAACCATGATTACAGCATTCTCTTTAATCACCTCCGGTTTATGAATATGTCCAAGTGCAACATAATCAAAATTTGACTCTCTTAATGTCTTCCTGTTAAACGGCAAATGCTTAGCGTCACCACCATGGGCCAGCAAAATGTTAAATGCGCCCTGCTTTGCCGGTTTAATGCGGTCTAATATATCATCTGTATTTTCTTTACTATTATACGAAAAACCTGTCACACAAACATTCAGATCCTTCATATATACGTTACTAATTTTATCAGCAGAAAGGCAAATTGTCTTAGACGAAAACTTATAATTAGCAAGCGGGCTATCCGGCTTCATATAGTCATGATTACCTGCAATCATAATTGTCTTGGTCTTCGACAGCTTTGACAGGATATAATCCACATCACGAATCATACCCTCTGATGGCGGCATATGAAATAAATCACCTGCAATCAGTAACAAATCCACCTGCTTTTCCTTTGCATCCTCAACAACCTTAACAAAGGTCTCTTTTATCTCTTTTTCTCTAGCCTCACTCCAGGGTCTGCCCTTGTCTGGTTGAACACCTAAGTGCGCATCAGCCATATGTATAAATTTCATGATCACACCTGCCTCTTTAAAAATGTACATACATACTTATTATATTAGAT
>JAIDHZ010000212.1 GCA_029052995.1 Lachnospiraceae bacterium
CGGTCTCGTGGGCTCGGCTATGTGTATAAGAGACAGGCTGGGAATGCAGCCATTTCCTTTCGCCTCTTCGGCGGAAGAGAAAAACAAAGTTTCCGTATGAACTTCATTTGTGGTTTCCACGATAAGCATATAAGCCGGTATGGTTAATTCCAGAACATAAACGGCGATGGGATTTTTATAGACCGGTTCTGGCCCATGCTCTTTCATGACGCAACAACGTTCCGCTTTATCATTTCGCTCAATATTTTCCTTTGTTAAAACGGCTCTCCAATAACGCTTCATTTCGACATGTATAAATTCTTGGTACAAATCAAAAAATAGGTTTAGGGCCTTTTCCTCGTCACCATGACAAAATGTGAGCATATTATGACACCACCCGGCACAAACACACTCCGTATGTAGACGGGCATCTGCAAAGCTATGCATAAATCGAAAATCGAGCGGAAAAAAATTGCCATGCCAACATACGCCAAGGTCACGTTCAGCGGCTCGGTAGCCCTCAAGAAAATAAAACAATGGAGTAATCGCATTACTACCAATATACATTCCGGGACGTGTTTGGATTTGTCGAATCATTCGATGGATACATGGTTTTTCATTTTTCCAGGGGATTGGAATCTGATACGTTACAGACTTCATATCTGTACCTCCTCATAAGTTAATCAATCATCTCGTTAGTTATTTCTTGTATATCCGGATAAGCATTCTTGTGCCCCAAAATCATTTCTGCTTCATTTACTGCCGTACCTATCGGAAGAATTCCTGATGATGTTTTCCGATTAGGATTGGTTCCATTCTCAAGTAATATTTTAATCAAATTCATATAATTTTCGGAATGGCTATACTGTTTATAACATAATGCAGAAAATGCACCTATTATAGCATCATGCAGGACAGACATGCAAACGCTATGAGGTGGAACAAGTGCAGGGGATTCCATGAAATCGGAGTCAGCACCATTTTCAAGCAAAAACTCTATAATTTCAAATTCTCCGCATTTAATCGCTACTTGTAATGGCAATTGCCCTATATCCTTTTTAGGTGTTTTTGCATCGTAAACCTCGTTTACAGCAGTGACATTTTTTGATATTGCTGCCCGCACTGCTTCAATATCGCCATGCCTTATATCTTTAAATAATTTATTCATTTCACTGCTCCCAAAATTCCATATAATGTTTTCCACATTCATCACAAGCCTTATAAAGTGAAAAAAACATATAATATTTTTCATTTGGATTGCCGCTTTTTTCAAGCCAATTTATTAATTTGATTTCGTTCACAAAAGTCTCTATTTTTTTGCTAACCATTTCCTATATCTCCACTACAACTTTCAATTGTTATTCTTATTTTACTGAAACATATCACTATTCTCCAACACTTGTGCCTGTTCCCCTGTAATTTCATGACAGATTATGGTATGTCTGCCATCTGTCACCGTATAATCTTTCCGAAAAACCAGTACCCATCTGCCATCATCCAGGCATCCCAACATATAACCCCCATCCGTTCCAACGGGACATCCGTCATACCCAACAGAAAGACCACATAATCGGTCATGCTTTTTTTCTGTCTCAATCTGAAATCCATCATCATACGTAATTGATAAAATTTCTTCTATTGTCTGCAATAGCTTCTCATCAGTAGATCGTTTTCCCCTTATGTAGCAGCAGGAAACCGTTCCACTAACGGGAATTTTATAATCCTTCCTGACTAAATAATTCTGATCCAAAAAGGAACGGATTACAAGAAAATTATGGTCCGGGTCCTCCGGTATTTCCTTAACCTGAAAACCATCAATTTTTCCGATTATCTTTCCCTCTCCTGATAAGTCGTAACCAGCATAAACATATTCCACATCTCCTACCCTAACCACCCCCAGACCTACTGTTCCATCTCTTTCAATGGAGCAATAACGATACACTCCATATCCCACAAGCAAAACTGCAATAGCACCCATTACTATAAATGCCTGTTTTCTTTTATTTCCGGGAATCTTCATGATGCCCCATACAAAAAGTCCAATGATTATGCCGATCATTCCAATTCCAAATAAAATGATTGCAATCCAAAACATATTCCTTTGCTCCTTTTAAAATAACTGTTATATTATATATATCTTCTCTATCTTACATTGATATTCTTTGTTGTATTTGTTATAATTCTCTTCATTCGGAATAAATACTTCACTGGCTACAGTCATAACTTTATAATATTTTTTGGCGAATTATTGATTTGAAGAAATTCTGCAAAACGTTCCATTTCTTGTATAATCATTTCTGTCATATTGTCATTTGGTTCAATTCCCGGTTCCCACCACCAGTTTTTGATAACAAATTCTCCTGCCTGACGAACCGGTTCTGCTTCGAACCTTGCAACAAATTGATTATTATATAGTACGGGCAATACATAATAGCCGAACTTTCTTTTGGCAACAGGAGTATATACTTCCCAGCTGTATGTAAAATCAAATAGTACTTCTAACATTTTTCTGTCCCATATCATATTGTCCAATGGTGCAATAAATCTTGCATAGCCATTTGAACCTTGGTATTTCATGTATTCCTGAAAATTCTTTGAAATATAGAAAGATTCTTTGATCCCTTCAATTTGTATTTCATTAATTTTATTTTTTTCAAGCAGTGTTTGAAGTATAGAACTCCGAGTTTCTTTTTCGCTTAAAAAACGTCCCTGCCAGCCTCCCCCTGGTTTATTCCATAGAAAACCAATACTCTGTATTCTTCTTTCTATGTACCATTCCAAAAAATTTTCTATGGTCATGTTCTGGTCACATTGAAAATCTTTGACATCAAGCACTCGTTCTGTCAAATCGAAGTATTTTTGTGTGCCTCGTTTATCAGCCACACAGAGTTCACCCTTATTAAATAAATAATCTAACGCAGCACTTGATAGTTTCTTATGTCCCCAACGACTTTCCCGCACCTCTCCAATTGAAATATCCTTTGTCCCTGTCATGCCATGTTCTTTCACAAAATCCCTAACATCGTCTAATATTTCCAATACCCCCATCTGGTTACGATGTTCCAAAGTAGGAACTATATGCTTATGATATTCATTTCGCACAAACCTGAAGCGGGCGAAATCTCCGGAGTCGTAAATACACATTTCTTTGTCAAATCCATCAACTAATTTATGTTCTTTGTATAATAGATTGTAAAGATCCGATTCCTTGTAGTCCCTGACTCTTGCCTGTAATACTAAATCGGCATTTCTTGCCACAACATTCAACGGATCGTATTGAATACTATGTATTCGTTGCATTATCTTTTCTACACCTTTTTTTCCACACAATGCTTCTGCACCGTCCAGATTATGATAGCGGCATAACATATGTCTTGCTTCTTCTTTCGAATATAATTTCATCTTCACTCCTCATATTCCTCTCTGCCTTATATGCTGTTCCCATGCCGATAGTATACCATAGAAATCTACCTTTGGCTACCTTAACCCACTATCAAATATCCTGCCATAATTCTTTTTATTAATTTATACTAAACGAAGCAATACCCTTACTTCTATGCATGTTTCTCCGTCTTTGTCTACAATTACAGCAGTCACCTCTCCCTCCATCAAATGCATGAGCTGCCTGCAGATGTATAATCCAAGACCACTTCCCGGATTCTTCTCCACATTGCTCCCCCTGTAAAAACTGTCAAAAATATGGGGAAGTTCCTTATCCTGAAGCTGGCACCCTGTATTGAATATCAAAATTTTATATTCCTCTTCTTCCCGGTCAATTTCCACCCAGATTTTCTTTCCGTCTCCGTATTTGATTGCATTTTCAATAATATTTTGTAAAACCTCTACCAGACGGTCTTTATCACCATACACCAGACAGTTACTATAATCTCCTATCTGAAACTCTATCTGGTTTAGTGCCATTTTATCTTCATAATATTCCCTGATTGGTTCTAATACTTCTTTTACATAGCACTCTGTGTTTTTCACATCAAAATGCAGAAAGTCCTCATTAGAAGCTTTCACGATTTCTGAAATATAACTCTCTATTTCATTCACTCTGTCATCAATGTTCTCTGCAATTTCTAATTTTTTTGCCTCTTCCCGGTAAAGGTTTTTACTTAATGCCTTAGCATACAGCTTAATTGCACTAAGAGGCGTTTTGATGTCATGGGACAACGATAACAATAAAACTTTCTTTTCTCTTTGCAGCTCTAATTCCCTTACCTTTTGTTCCTCCAGATTTTCCCTCAGTAAATCCATTCCCCATACAAATCTCCCGAAAAAACGATTTTTATTTTCCAAAAGCGGAACGGTCAGGTTTCCCTTTGAAAGCTCATAAGGGATTTCCGAAAGACTGTAAAACGGCAGGAGAATCATTTGTTTTATATATATTAAAAATACCAGAACTACTACCAGCATACCAAAGCCGATTCCGTTTACCAGTATAATAATCTGACCTTTCATCTGTTCTCCTGCAAAATAAGTTACTTTGTAGTAATAATTCTCTGTGGCAAAAATGACATAATCCGATTCCTCTTCCAGAAAGCGGGATGCTTCTTTTGTATCATCATTTAGTGCCAACGCATACAGACCTGTCACCTGCGGGTATTCCTCTACCCTGATATACTGCATCAGTTCTTCCAGACTGGCAGGTGCTCTTAACTCTTCCTGTTCAAATACCGTAACTGCCTTTTTTATTCTATTAATGGATACTCTGTATTCTCTGGCTGTATGCTTAAAGCTTCTCTGTGAAAGATAAATATTTACCAGACACATCAAACCCAGAAAGGATATGACAACCAGAAAAATAAGCCTGTTTATTTTCTTCATATTTTATTCCTAATCAAAACGATATCCGATTCCCCAAACCGTCTTAATATGTTCCGGTTTTTTCGGATTTACTTCTAATTTCTCCCGCAGCCATTTAATATGCACCGTTAATGTCTGGGGCTCACTATCACTGTCAAATCCCCAGATTCTACGAAACATTTCTTCTTTCGACAGCACTTTACCCTTATTTTCCATCAGATAAACCATTAAATCCAGTTCCTTCGCTGTTACTGACACTTCTTTTCCGTCCATATATAAGTGCCGCCCCACCTTGTCCAACCGGATGTTTCCTTCCACAATCTCCTCTGTTGAATACCTCCTTTTAAAAATGCCTTTTACCTTTGCCAACAGTATATCAATGTCATAGGGCTTTTCGATATAATCGTCTGCACCAAGCAAAAGACCGTTTAATTTATCTTCTTTTCCCTCTTTTGCACTCACAATGATAATAGGAGTGTTTGCCTTTTCCCTAATTTTGCTGCACACAGCAAAACCGTCAATCCCTGGAAGCATAATATCCAGAATGATAAGCTTTGCATCTTCTTCTGCGTAGACTTGCAATGCCTCCTCACCAGACAGGGCAAGATAGGTGTCATATCCTTCTGCTTCCAAAAAATCTGACAACAGACCTCCAATTTCTTCGTTATCTTCCACTATGATGATATCTGCCATAGCTGTTCTTCCCTTCCCTGATAAAATGTATTACTAAAGTGGTTATGGTACTCCTCTACCAGCCCATGTCTGTAAGCCAGTTGTTTACCTTCCGCTCCCTATCCCGTAGATTTGCATGTTCAGGTGTATCTCCGACTGCTCCCAGTTTTAACTCTCCCCTTATATTACCATCAACAATATATAAAATTCTACTGCATTTTGCTGCCACTTTCATATCATGGGTTACCAGCAGTATCGTTGTACCCTCTCCATTCAATTTATTGAGTATATTCATCACCTCTTCGGAAGCGCTCCGGTTTAATGCGCCTGTGGGTTCATCTGCAAAAATGACTTCCGGCTGGTTGATCAGGCTTCTGCAGATGCATGCCCGTTGAAGCTGTCCCCCTGAAACTTCTGTGATATCATTATCTGCAATCTCACTGATTTCTAATTTTCTCATCAACTGTTTACAGTATGCATTAATTTCCTGTCTGGTGCGACCGCCTTTATCCGACTGGTATGCCGGAAGCAGGATATTATCCATTACCGACAGATTCTTTAACATATGCATTTGCTGGAAAATAAAGCCCATACTGTTTAATCTCACTAAAGCGAGCTCCTTTTCACTTAGCTCTGTGATATTTTTATCTGCCAATACCACCTGGCCCGCTGTAGGGCGATCCATACCGGATACACTGTAAAGCAGCGTAGATTTGCCGGAACCTGACGGCCCCATAACCGCCGTCATTTCTCCTCTTTCAATCGTAAAGCTGATATTTTTTAATACATTGTTCTGTCTTTTATTCGTTATATATGTTTTACATAAATCCGTTACTCTTAATGCTTCTGTCATTATCTATTCTCCTTTTAATTTTACTATTGTTGATTTGTATATATTGTACAACGGTTGTCTTGGAAAACGCCTCTTCTATTCAATATGATTCATTTCCTGTGGGGAAATTTTTCTTACCTTCAGCATGGTAATTACACAGGCAATTACAATTGCCACAAATAACGTAACCGGATAGATGATATACACCTCAAGGGGATTGATTTCAAAGGTAATTTTACTTGCCCCCATCATTTTAAATACCTGTCCTGATGTAATCTGGGAAAATGGCGTTCCTGTCAAAGTACCCAGCAAAATTCCCACAAACAGTACCAGCATAATCCGCTTGGTCTGCCAACTTATGATATTTCCATTGGAAAAACCGATTGCTTTTAGCATTCCCATCTCCCCCTGTTCCCTGATTAAAAACATTTTCTGCATCAGCACCACAACTAGAATATTGATGACAATAACCACTGCCAAAATCATTGACTTTAAGGGCTTTAACTGGCCAGATACCCCTCCAATCAAGCTGTCTATAAATTCAACCACCGTCTCCACTCTTGCCCCCGGCATAGCCTGTTTCGCTTTGTCAATGATTTCCGAAAGCTGCTTCTTATCCGGGCTTTCTTTTAATACTACCTGCACTCCAAATGCAGCGCTTGCTCTGGAATAATCAATTTCCGCCACCTCCGGAAAGCGTATTCCCTCTCCCATATTATTCATGGACTGATAAATCGCTGTAATCACATAGGGTTTTTCTTCATTTCCACTGGTAATATAAACTGTATCCCCGATATGGGCATTGATTTTTTCTGCAATAATATGAGTGATTGCAATCTCATTTTCATATACAGGAGGCTCCCCCTCATCATAAAAATACTGGTCGGTATCTGTATTAAGCCCCTGACAGGAAAAGGAATTATAACTCTTTTCCCCATTCCGTATCTTAAAACGGAAAACCACTTCCATCATAACCCTGGAAATATCGATTCCCTCATTTTCCAGACTGCTTTTTATTTCATTCATATAAGTATAATACTGTTTCCTGTCACCGGATAAAATCAGATCAGATAGCTTATCCTCCTCATTGATATAAAAATCACAATCTACTATAGCAAACCATGCTGCAATTTTTTCCGAGCAAAGGGTATTAATCGTATTTACCGGCATAATCACAAGCCAAACCCCCACTGCACTTGTAACCAGTAAGACCAAATATTTTCTTATCTCGCTTAACACATCATTTCCTGCCAGAAAAGAGGTGGGTTTGAGCTTAGAGCCTGTAAGCCTCAGCAGCCCTTTTTTCCTGAAACGTTCCCCATTATTCCCGCTGCGGATGGCATCCATCGGTGTC
>JAIDHZ010000213.1 GCA_029052995.1 Lachnospiraceae bacterium
TAAAAAATTAAAATGGACTTCCAGCAATAAGAAAGTGGTTTCCGTTAATTCCAAAGGTCAGATAAAGGGTAAGAAACAGGGTCAGGCTACAGTTACAGTATCGACAACAGATGGTTCTAAAAAGAAGATTAAATTAAAAGTAACAGTCGGTACAAAGGTTTCGGGTTTGAAATTGACCAATGGAATTACTGAACTTCAGGCAGGAGAATCACATAAGGCAAATGTTACTGTTAAACCCCTAAATGCATCAAATAAAAAAATTAACTGGTCAACAAGTAATGCAGAGATTGCAACAGTAGATGATAAGGGTAAGATTACAGCCAAAAGACAGGGTAGTGTTAAGATTACAGGTACAGCAGCAGACGGAAGCGGCAGGATGGTGAGTATGAATATAAAGATTGTAACTTATGTTAAATCCATTAATTTATCAGTTAAGAATCCTAATGCGTATCATACAGAGCTGGGAGGGTATGGTGTCTATGTAAAACGAGGAGATTCCTTTCAGATTGCAGCGGAAATATTGCCGGAGAATGCAACGGATAATAGAGTTATATGGACTTCCGGTAACAATGATGTGGCTATTGTTTCTGCAAACGGAAACGTAACCGCTGTAGGATGCGGAGTGGCCAGAATTACCGCTCAGGCGATGGATAACGGTAAGAAGAAAAAGACATTTTTTATATATGTTGGACGACTGATGCAGGATGATTGTGAATTTATAGCCCATAGGGGAAAAAGTGAATGGGCACCTGAAAATTCTCTTGCTGCAATTCGTCTTGGGCTGCAAAGTGGTTTTGACTGTGTAGAGTTTGATATTTGGAAAACAAAAGATGATGAATTTGTTGTAACACATGATAAATCACTTAAAGCTATGTGTGGTGTAGACATAGATGTTACAGGGCTTACTAAGGATCAGGCCACAGGTTATAAAATTACACGGGGAAATAAAATAGCGCAGTATCCAAATGAGTACATTGCATCTTTAGACCAGGTGCTGGAATTGGGAAAGGGATATCCGGATAAAACACTCTGTATTGAGCTAAAGGAAGATTTGTCTGTTGATATGTTAACAAAAGTAATGGAAAAGATTCAGCGATATGAAATGCAGGAACAGGTGAAGATTATTAGTTTTTATTCAACTAATCTTTCTAAAATACGTTCCTTAAAGGAGCTTGGGGGAGAAAATATTAAGATAGAGTATTTGATAAGTAATGTGGATGAGGATGCAGTTGATTTTTGTATTGCACATAAAGCAAGCCTTGGAGCAAAATATTATGTATTAAATGAAAACCAGGTAAGTATGTTACATAAAAACGGCATTAAGGTTAATATTTGGACGGTTCCGGATTTTGTGACGGCAGTACATATGATACATAATATGAAAGTAGATTCTGTTACTTTGGACTATCAGTTTTTTGAATAAAAAATTATAAGGAGGAATTCAGGTGCGGGGATTAGAGACAAACGTTAGAAGATTAAGAAGACAGGTGTTTACAGAGATTGCAAATGTGGCATATAATTCCGACAATATTAATGATGATATTGAGGCAATTCCATATAAGATAACGCCGGGTGATACACCGCAGTATTGTGAGAGCATTTACCGGGAGCGTGCAATAACAAGAGAGCGGATTCGTCTTGCCATGGGTATGTCTTTGCGCCCGGAGGACAAACCTGTGCATCTGACCCAGGGTATTGATGAGAGTAATATTGATGAGAAATACTATGAGCCGCCTCTCATGCAGGTGATTCCGGCAGCCTGCAATGCCTGTGAGCATAATGTGTATGAGGTAAGTAATCAGTGTAAGGGATGTGTGGCACATCCTTGTATGGAGGTTTGTCCCGTACATGCCATTCATATGGAAAATGGAAAGTCTGTTATTGATAAGAATATATGTATAAAATGTGGGAAATGTAAGAGTACCTGTCCATATGATGCAATTTCACATAAGAGAAGGCCCTGTGCGGATGCCTGTGGTGCAAATGCCATAATAAGTGATGAGCTGGGTCGTGCCAGGATTGATGAAAAAAAGTGTGTATCCTGTGGTATGTGCATGGTTAATTGTCCCTTTGGTGCGATTGCAGATAAGTCGCAGATTTTTCAATTGATTCGGGCTCTCCGTTCAGAACGTGAGATTATTGCCGAGGTTGCTCCGGCAATTGTTGGACAGTTTGGAGAGGATGCAACACCGGATAAAATCAAAGCAGCACTTTTAAAGCTGGGATTTTCTGAAGTTTATGAGGTGGCAGCCGGTGCGGATATGGGGGCGCTTAAGGAGGCGGAACATTATGTAAAGGAGGTAACAACCGGTGAAGTACCGTTTTTGCTGACCTCTTGCTGCCCATCATGGGCAATGCTTTCCAAAAAGCATTTTCCGGAAACCATTGACAAGATTTCCAATGCCTTAACACCCATGGTGGCAACTGCCCGTATGATTAAGGCGGAACACCCTGACGCTTCTGTGGTATTTATTGGTCCCTGTGCTGCAAAGAAGTTAGAAGCGATGCGGAGAACTGTGCGCAGTGATGTGGATTTTGTTATTACCTTTGAGGAATTAGATGCCATGTTTTTAGCAAGGGATATAGAGTTTGATGATTTTAAGGTTGGTGTGCCTTTGGAAGATGCAACCGGTGCAGGCCGTGGATATGCAGTGGCAGGTGGTGTTGCCAAAGCAGTTGAAGCATGTATAAATGAATATTACCCGGGTACAGAGGTGCATATCGAACATGCGGAAGGATTGGACGAATGCCGTAAGATGCTGATGCTTGCGAAAGCCGGTAAGAAAAATGGATGCCTTATTGAGGGGATGGCATGCCCGGGAGGATGCGTAGCAGGTGCAGGAACCAACATTTCGGTCAATAAGGCAACGACGGAGGTTCGTAATTTTGTTAATTCTACTAAACAGGCAATACCGGAACAGGATGTTGTAAAGGATTATCATCCGGAGGACTAATAACTGAATATTGCTATTTGACTAATATTAAAATATTAAGAGAAAAGAGGGTGCATATGTTAAATTATTTAGTGAGGGTGGCAAATACAGGTGATAATACAAAACCATGGCTTATTGCAATATGTATGATAGTGTCAATTGTTGTTGTGGTTGCATTATTTATCGTTAGTGGGAGCAAAGACCGGGAAGATGATGACAATGATGAATAATTTTTTGTATAGTCTAAATGCTGCCATGCCGGTTTTTCTTGTCATTCTTCTTGGATGGTGGTTAAAACGGATTAGATTTTTGACAGATGATTTTGTTTCAGTGGCAGATAAGCTTGTATTTAAAGTGGCATTGCCGTTGATGGTGTTTCAGGATATAGCCGGTGCAGATTTATCCCGCGATTTCAGCTTAAAATTCGTTTTGTTCTGCTTTCTTGGAACCTGCGTGTTTTTTGGGCTTACATGGATTGGCGCAGAACTGTTTATAAAGGATAAGGGTATGATTGGCAGTTTTGTACAGGGAAGCTTTCGGGGAAGTGCAGCAATTCTTGGAATTGCCTTTGCACAGAATATATATGGAAGCAGCGGGCTTGTACCAATGATGATTGCAGCGTCCATTCCATTGTTTAACATTTTTTCTGTTATCGTATTGATACGAAGTGCCAATGCAGGAGAGACAGATAAAGCGGCGGTGGTGAAAAAAACAATAAAGGGTATTGTGACCAATCCTATTATTATTGGAATTTTTGCGGGAATTCCCTTTGCGTTGTTAAAGGTACAGTTTCCGGTTATCTTGGAAAAAGCAATCGGGAGCGTGGCAGGACTATCCACGCCGCTTGCTTTAATTGCAATTGGAGCAGGTTTTTCAACCGAGTCGGCAATGAGTAAGTGGAAACCTGTGTTAACGGCTTCGTTTATAAAACTGGTTCTGATTCCGGGGATATTTCTTCCTCTTGCAGCGTGGATGGGATTTCGGAATGAAGAAATGGTGGCACTGTTGATTCTGACAGGGGCACCAACTACTGTAAGTTCCTATATCATGGCAAAGAATATGGGAAATGACAGTATACTGGCATCGGGAATTGTGGTAATGACAACGCTGTTTTCTTCTGTAACTCTGACTGCAATTATATTTATATTAAAGAGTAATGCTTTGATTTAGCGTACTGACTTATTGATATTTTTCATCAAGAGTAATTTGACTAAATATAAGATTGCCAGTACATTGGATTGTTTACGAGTTCCTGTTGCTTAAATCATTCTCTGTATCAGACAAAAAATTTAAAAAGAAAAGTTGCCAGAAGAATAAATTTCTGATAATGTATATATGGAAAAGGATGCGGCTTGTAAAAACGGGCAGTATTCATAAAAAAGTATACAGGAGGACAGAATAGGCAATGGATAAGATTAAGATGACAACCCCACTGGTAGAGATGGACGGAGATGAGATGACCAGAATTCTCTGGAAGATGATAAAGGACGAGCTTCTGCTTCCATTTATTGATTTGAAAACAGAGTATTATGATTTGGGGCTTGAGTACCGAAATGAGACCAATGATCAGGTAACATTTGATTCTGCAGAGGCGACAAAAAAGTATGGTGTAGCTGTAAAATGTGCTACCATTACTCCGAATGCTGCCCGTATGACAGAGTATAATTTAAAGGAAATGTGGAAATCACCAAATGGAACAATCCGAGCTGCCCTTGACGGAACGGTGTTTCGTGCGCCGATTGTAGTAAAGGGAATCGAGCCTTGTGTGAAAAACTGGGTAAAACCGATTACGCTGGCAAGACATGCCTACGGTGATGTATATAAAAATTCAGAGATAAGGGTGCCGGGTGCCGGCAGAGCAGAACTTGTATTTACCGGAGAGGATGGAACAGAGGTTCGTGAAACGATTCATGAATTCAAAGGACCGGGTGTGATTCAGGGTATGCATAATTTGGACAGCTCAATTGAAAGCTTTGCGAGAGCATGTTTTAATTATGCATTGGATACAAAGCAATCTGTATGGTTTGCTACAAAGGATACAATTTCCAAGAAGTATGACCATAGATTTAAGGATATTTTTCAGGAAATTTATGATGCAGAATATGATGAGAAATTTAAGGCAGCAGGCATTGAATATTTTTATACGCTGATTGATGATGCAGTTGCCCGTGTTATGAAGGCAGAGGGTGGATTTATCTGGGCTTGTAAGAACTATGACGGTGATGTTATGTCTGATATGGTTTCCAGTGCATTTGGTTCTCTTGCTATGATGACTTCTGTGCTTGTTTCACCTTCCGGTGTTTATGAGTATGAGGCTGCACACGGAACTGTTCAAAGACATTATTATAAGCATTTAAAGGGGGAGGAAACCTCAACGAACTCCGTAGCAACAATTTTTGCTTGGACTGGAGCCCTGCGTAAACGTGGTGAACTTGACAATATTCCGGAACTTATGGAGTTTGCTGATAAACTGGAAAAGGCAACACTGGAAACCATTGAGTCAGGGAAAATGACCAAGGATTTGGCTTTGATTACCACTATTGAAAATCCTACTGTGCTTAATTCAGAAAACTTTATTAAGGAAATTCGTAAGAATCTGGAAGAAAGACTAAATGAAAAGTAAACAGACAAAAAGAAATGAGGGGGATTGAATATCCCCCTCGTCTGCTAAACAGATTTGTTGTTGAAAGAATTATGATTATTCTTTATTGGAACATCTTAGCATCCGCATCCACAGTTGCTGTTTGAGCCGTTGCCACCGCAGAAAAGAAGCAACAGAATAATGATGATGCAGGAGCAGTTGCCGCCGCCAAAGCCGCTGAGGCCATTGCCGCCGCAGCCACAGTCTCCTCCAAATCCATTGTCATTTCCGCAGCAAGAGAAAAGGATTAGAAGGATGATAATCCAAGTGCAGCAGTTGCCGCCACCGAATCCACATCCACCGCCACAGTTGGTTGCTGATAAATCGCCCATAAGGAATTCCTCCAAATTATCTTTACACTCATATAATATGCAGAGGAGTAATTTGTGTGACAGCAAATATTATTTAATCTGTGCAGCAGGTATGGTTCTTAATTTACAGGATTTAAATGGTCTATCGGTAGATATTGGGGAAGACCGTTTGCATAGGAAATGGTAACCTCACCTGTGATTAAGGGTGACATATATTCATAAAGTTCAGGCATAATGTCATTCCCCTGTTTATTAATCCATTCCTTTGGAATTGTTTTTGCATTATTGGCGATGTTTTTAATGTCGGCAGTGTCTATTGTAATATTGTATGGGGAATTGGAAACCCTGTTGATTATGAGCATATAGCCGGATATTCCCTTTTCGGCACAGATAACGGCTTCGCATCCAAGTGAAAAGGATTCTTCAATATCCGTTAATGATGCAATGTGTGCCGCACAGCGTTGTAATACGTTTAATTCAATAGAGCGTACTTTTACGTTAATTGATTCTTTTATAAAATACTCAAGACATTTTCCGGCACCGCTTAGCTGGGCATGTCCAAACTGATCACTGGTTGGTTTGGAAGCACTAAAATAATTTCCATCTTTGTCACGAATTCCTTCTGATACGGCAATGATCACATTATTTCGCCTTGAAAGCTCGTATTTGACATCTTCTATAAATTTGTTTTGGTCGAAAGGAGACTCTGGCAGATATATTAAGTGGGGTGCGGTGTTATATGAGTTGCGCGCAAGTGCAGCGGCAGCAGTCAGCCAGCCGGCATCTCTTCCCATTATCTCTACAATTGTTACGCTTTTCACGCTGTAAATATAAGTATCATGCGCAATTTCTAAAATTGAGGAGGCTACATATTTTGCAGCGGAACCATACCCGGGGGTATGATCAGTAATACACAAATCATTGTCTATTGTTTTTGGAATACCAATAATACGAATATCACTGCCAATCTGATTACCATAATGGCTTAACTTCAAAACAGTATCCATGGAATCATTTCCTCCGATATAGAAAAATGCTCCGATGTTCATTTTTTCAAACTGATGAAATATATAAGTATAAACTGCATCATCATCTTCATAATCGGGAAGTTTATAGCGGCAGGAGCCGAGGTACATGGCAGGGCTTATTTTTAATGTATCAATAAAATTAGAAATCTCGTTGTTCTTTTTACTTAGATTCAAAAGTCTATTATTTATAATTCCTAAGATGCCGTTTATAGAGCCATATACAGTATCGTATAAGTCACTTTTTACAACTGCGTCTACAACGCCTGCCAGAGAGGCATTAATTGCAACAGTAGGTCCTCCGGATTGTGCCACAATTACATTTTTTTTCATAAGAAATTCTCCTCTTTTCAATTTTGCATATATTAAGTAATGAAACTTTGTGATGATTATACTACCCAATATCATACTGTAAATATGGTGAAATTACAAGGTGAAAAAATATAGTGAAAATATATCTTGTTTTTTCTATATTTATGTTGTATAATTCTAATAAGTCAAGGGAATGTTAATAGAGCAGGACTACTGGGGTGCATGATAACTCTTGTAATTTTGAACCTACATTTATTTTTATGGGAGACCGATATTTATGAGCAGATGTCAGGCCAGCATAGACTGGAAGGCTGAATCTTATGTGTGGTTACCCACCTAGCTTGGCTAGGACTCAAAATGCAGGAACCGGCATTTCCGGTTGTTCTGCTTTAGATAAAATTTGCAAAAGAGCATAGA
>JAIDHZ010000214.1 GCA_029052995.1 Lachnospiraceae bacterium
GTATATATTATTGGACATTATTATTTTGAAATTTGGAATCCATACGTAATTTTGCGGAATTTCTTATCGCAACAGCAATCGTGATTTTTCTTTGCATAAGGTATATGAATAGAAAAGATTGATAAATATGACAAGTAGTTGTCTTGTTTGTTCTGATATCACTTTTTGAAAAGAAATGAGGTATGAATATGGGAAGTCCTGCTGCAAAAAAAGGTTTAATTAATGTGGCAGCAAATGATGATATACCAATGAAAAGGAGAGCATAATGCACTATGTAGAGGCAAAGGGAATCCTGTCCCCGCATAACGGAATGAATTTGTACCGTGGCTGTACCCATGGATGTATTTATTGTGATTCCAGAAGTACCTGTTACGGTTTTACCCATGCATTTGAAGATATTGAGGTTAAGGAAAATGCACCGGTTCTGTTGGAGAGAGCACTGCGCTCTAAGAGGAAAAAATATATGATTGCAACCGGTGCGATGTGTGACCCGTATATGCATTGCGAGGAGGAGGTACAGCTTACAAGAAAATGTCTGGAGGTAATTGACCGGTATGGATTTGGAGTTGCAATCCAGACGAAGTCGGACCGGATATTACGGGATATTGATTTGTTAAAAAGTATTCATGAAAAAGCAAAATGTGTGGTACAGATGACCCTGACAACTTATGATGAGGAACTTTGTAAAATTTTAGAGCCAAATGTAAGCACAACGAAGGAAAGGGTAAAAGCACTTCAGGTCTTTCATGAGCTTGGGATTCCTACGATTGTCTGGCTTTCACCGATTTTACCGTATATTAATGATACGAAGGAAAATATAAAAGGAATTCTGGATTACTGCATTCAGGCAAAAGTATATGGGATTATCTGCTTCGGAATGGGCGTGACTTTACGGGAGGGAGACCGGGAATATTTTTATACTGCTCTTGATAAACATTTTCCCGGAATGAAAGAGCGGTATCATCGGAAATATGGCTATTCCTATGAGATAACAAGTGACAGGAATGTGGAATTGATGGGGTTATTTAAAGACACTTGTATGGAAAATGGAATAGAACATGATGTGGATAAATGTTTTCAGTTTCTGCGGGAATTTCCGGAGAAATATGAACAGTTGACATTTTTTTAGAAATAATCCCACTTTCCAGTACAACGAATAATTAATAACTGGTAATATAATGCAAGGTGCGTTGCTATATACGTTGTGCCTCCAAAAGGATGATTTGCACAGTGCTTTGATAGTCAGAAATCCGTTTTGCCTTTCGTATTTTTTTGAGTAGGGAATCAGATGCATGTACGTATGGTCCCATATAGCTCCAAAGTTCTTTCATTTTAAACAGTACAGGCTGGTCGCCGGACATATAGTCCATATAGCCTGTAAGAATTTCATCGTGAAAGGCTTTGAACCTAGAGAGCTTATCAGAGAGAAGTAGTTCAGATTCTTTGTTCCTAAGAATACGGCCAAGCTCCGGATTTGCCAGTACACCCCGTCCCAGCATGACGGCTTCGGTGGAAGGGACTTTTTTTATCAGGTCACAGAAACGCTTGGCAGATGTAATATCTCCGTTATAACAAAGAGCAATACTGCTGTCTTTTAATATATCTGCTGTCTGCTTAAATGCTTCCACATGGGGAGTTCCTTTATAAAATTCTTTCTGATATCGTGGATGAATAATCAGCTCCTTAATGGGATACTTTTTATAAATGACAAGCAGGTCTTCCCATTCGTATTCCGATTCTATACCGATTCTTGTTTTGATAGAAATATCTAACGGGCATTTTGCAAATATCTCTTCTAAAAAATGGTCCAGTTCGTCTGGCACACTTAAGAATCCGGCTCCCCGTTTCTTGGCAGCTACAGTCCCGGAAGGACACCCAAGATTAAAGTTGACTTCTTCGTAACCGCAGGTATGGAGCTTTTCGGCAATTGCTATAAACGTCTCTGCCCGGTTGGTGAGAATCTGGGGAACCACCTTCATATCTTTATTGTTTTCTGGTGAAATGTCACGGAGTTCTTTACTGCTTAATACCGTATTTGACATAAATGGTGTGTAATAACAGTCAAAGCCGCCGTAATGGTGATGCAGTGCGTTCCGGTATATATAAGTTGTAATTCCCTCCATGGGTGCCAGATAAAATTTCATGTTATATGCCCTCTCTATTTTAAAACAATATTTCCTAACACAGTATAGCACAAAATTAATTGGAAATGGGAATTTGTCTGATTCTTTATTGTTTTACGTGTTTTTCTATGGTAGGATAATTATAATTGAAATAAAAATCCAAAAAACAGATGAAAAATGAGGTAATGTATGTTAGGAAACAAAAGAGGAAAACTTCTTAGGGATTATGTAGCGAATTATACTGTATTTGATTTGGAGACGACGGGAATCCGTCCGGATTATGATTCCATTATTGAAATTTCGGCGGTAAAAGTAGTGAATGGCAATGTGACAGATACGTTCAGCAGTCTTATCAATCCGGGGCGGCGGATACCTTACGGAGCAACAGCGGTAAATGGAATCAGTGATGAAATGGTGGCAAATAAGCCTGAACTGGATATTGTTTTTCCGAAATTTGTTGAATTTATCGGTAAGGATGTCCTGGTGGGACATAACATACATTCCTTTGATATGAAATTTATATGGAGGGCCGCAGAGGAGCTATTTGGACAGACTGTCAGCAATGATTATATTGATACTCTTCCGATCGCAAGGCGGTGTCTTCCGCAGCTTAGCCATCACAAACTGGTAGATATTTCTTCCTATTATAGAATCAGTACAGAAGGTGCCCATAGAGCCTTAAATGATTGTATGATGAACCAGCAGTGCTTCGAGCTAATGATAAAAGAAAGCGTAAAATATTCCCCGAAGCTTTGTCCGAGATGCGGAGGTGAATTAAAACGTAGAAACGGAAGATACGGGGAGTTTTGGGGGTGCAGTGAATTTCCTGCCTGCCGGTATACGGAGAACTGCTGAGGATGATCCGTTACAGTTTTTGGAGCAAAGGACTCATAAGGAGAATGCTAATATAAATGATAAAATAGGTATAAAGGATGGTGTTGAAATGATAAAATTAGTAAAAGGTGATATTACAAAGATTGATAATGTAGATGCTATTGTAAATGCCGCTAACAGCAGTCTGCTTGGTGGAGGCGGTGTTGATGGTGCAATTCACAGGGCAGCAGGGCCGGAGCTTCTTTTCGAGTGCCGTTTGCTGGGCGGATGTAAGACAGGATGTGCGAAGCTTACAAAAGCATATAAGCTTCCTTGTAAACATATTATTCACACGGTAGGACCGGTATGGAACGGGGGAAGTCACAACGAAGATGAATTGCTGGCAGACTGTTATAAAAATTCTCTTAAACTGGCACTGGAAAATAATATCAAAAGGATTGCGTTTCCGTCAATATCCACGGGTATTTATTCCTTTCCTGTGGAAAGGGCGGCTAAAATTGCAGTCAGTACAGTAAATGCATTTTTAGAAGAAAATCCGGGAGCTTTTGATATGGTTATGTGGGTACTTTTTGATGAGAAAACAGAAGCTGCATATCAGAAAGAGGTCTGTTCGGTTGAGCGGCAAACCGGGTCATCTGATTTAAAAGAGCCTTTTTATAAAAGTATCATAGACCAAGATACCAGTGCAGTTGTTATATGCAATCTTCAGCATGAGATTATCTATATGAATCCTGCTGCTGTTAAGCGTTATGAAAAGTGGGGCGGTGACAAGCTGATAGGGCAAAGCCTTCTTGCCTGCCACAACCGGGAATCGGGAGAGAAGATAGAACAGATTGTCCAGTGGTTTGCAGCTTCGAAAGAAAACAATCTGGTCTATACGTTTCATAACGAAAAGGAGAATAAGGATGTCTATATGGTGGCACTAAGAGATGATGAAAAGTTAATCGGCTATTATGAGAAACACGAGTATAGAAATCCCGAAACAAGGGAACTGTATGATCTCCGCAAGCAATGAGCCATGAAAGATTTTTTAAAACAAAGAAGGTGGGTACTGTGGAATCAAAATTCTTCTTGACAATCTGGATGTTCCGTTGTATCATGCATATCCGGAGCCACAACGGTGCATTGGGAATGGTTTTAGTATAACACAGAGGGAGGTAAGACGGAAGATAAAAATAATTAAATTATCCACAAAATTGATTTGAGTATTATTGAGAGAAAGGAAAAATGATAATATGAGAAAAGGATTCAGAAATTTATTAATAGTATTGTGTTTTAGTATGTTGTTTGCGGTTAGTATGCCTATACAAAGTCAGGCGGCAAAACTTCTTTCATCGTCTTTAAAGGTGGAGGGAGAGAACAAGGTTAAGTTAAGCTGGAAAAAACAGGCAGTGGATGAATATAGAATATACAGGGCAAATTCATATAATGGTAATCACAAGTTACTTGCCAAAGTTTCAGGAAAGAAAAAAAGCTATACAGATAAAACTGTAGCGGCAAATAAAGAATATCATTACATAATAAAAGGATATAAGAAAAAGAATGGTAAACTAAAATGTGTATATAAAGATGATGGTCAATCTGCATATACGGGACTGGAAAAGCCTTCCTGGTATGAAAATGCTCAGTGTGATACGAAGGTCAAACCAACAGCAATTCCGCTTAAAGTTGGATTGAAGCCATGGAATCTGCATCCGTCAGGAGTGGAACTGTACAGAAAAACAGGTGGCAACAAATATAAAAAAATTAAAACAATAAATGTTAAGAAAAACCAATATACATTAAAATATACGGACCGCAATGTAAAAAAGGGCAAGACATACTATTATAAGTTACGATACTATAAAGTAGTAAAAGGCAAAAAGGTGTATAGTGAATATAGCCAGCCTCTTAAACTTAGTGCAGTAAATTACATTGGCGATTATACTATGAAAACTCTTACTAAAGGAGATCAACAGGTAAACTCGCTGGAATTCAGCCTTACCAGTAATAAGGGAAATGGCACTATTACATTTAAATCCGGAAGTAGAGATTATTATTCTTACAGCTATACTGAAAAGAATTCAGGTGACTATATAACAATGGATATGTCACTTACGGCATATAGTTTTGACAACAAAAACTGGGTGACGGATTTCGATAAGGTTAAATTGAAGGAAGGAAAAACGATTTATCTGAGGTTTCAGAAAGGAGCAGCAGATTCTGACTTTTATTTTGCTCAGGACTCAAGCCTTTACATATATAGTGTCGACTATTCGGGACTTTACTATGGATGCGGTATGGACTTTCTTACCAATCAGGTAGATGTGAGCATTCAGAGTGAGCTGTACCACTAATCTTAAGAAGAAGCTGGATATCAGGTGTGCGTTTTTGTGTTTTGACAGCAAAGTATCTTGTCATATCCGGAACAAAATTCTGATAGTTTTTAATTAATTATTTGTTATACCATTTCTGTAATATAAGAGAACGCAGATATAGAATCTTAGAAAATATTTGTTTTTGCAACCTAAATAGGATTCATGAAACAGGAGATTATCATGGAAGAAAAAGAACATGTACATAAAAGACGGGTTAGGTATAATGGAACGCATCCAAAAACGTTTCAAGAAAAATATAAAGAACAGAACCCGGAAAAATATGCAGAGACAATAGAGAAGGTTATAAAGAAAGGAAGTACCCCTGCGGGTATGCATATTTCTATCTGCGTAAATGAAATTCTGGATTTCTTAAAAATTAAGCCGGGACAGAAGGGTTTAGATGCAACTCTTGGGTATGGAGGGCATACCCAGGAGTTGTTAAAATGTTTGGAGGGAAAGGGTCATATATATGCGTTAGATGTTGATCCGATTGAGATTGTTAAGACGAGAGAGCGGCTTGCGGCAAAAGGATTTGGACCAGAGATTCTTACCATTAAGCAGATTAATTTTGCGAATATTGACCAAGTGGTAAAAGAAGCAGGGAGATTTGATTTTGTTTTGGCAGATCTAGGGGTATCCTCTATGCAGATTGATAATCCGGAGAGGGGATTTACCTATAAATCTGAAGGACCATTAGATTTGAGGCTTAATCCGGAAAATGGGATTTCAGCAGCGGAGCGGCTTATAGGTATTTCGGAGGAAGAGCTTCAAGGTATGCTGGAAGAAAATTCTGATGAAACATATGCGGAATTGATTGCAAAGGAAGTAGTCAAACGAAACCGAAGAAAAGATAAGATTGAGACGACAATACAGTTTAAAGAAACGATAGAATCAGCACTTTCGTTCCTGCCGGAAAGGGAGAGAAAGGAAGCGGTAAAGAAGTCTTGTCAGAGATGTTTTCAGGCACTTCGGATTGATGTGAATAGCGAGTTTGAGGTTCTTTACAGTTTTTTGGAAAAACTGCCGGACGTTTTAACACCGGGAGGACGTGTGGCAATTCTCACCTTTCATTCAGGAGAAGACAGACTGGTTAAAAAATCTTTTAAGACAGGTAAAAAAATGGGTATATATAGTGAAATAGCAGAAGATGTTATCCGTCCGTCTGCAGAGGAATGCAGACGCAATCCCCGTGCACGTTCAACAAAGATGAGATGGGCAGTTAAAGCGTAGTATATTATAGATATCATTGATTTTTCTATAGTTAAGACTCCAAATTCAATAAATATTCTTTTGTTTCTAATCCACAGGCATAACCTACGAGACTGCCGTTTTTGCCTATTACGCGATGGCATGGAATCATAATAATAATTGGATTCTTGTTATTTGCCATGCCAACCGCACGACATGCCTTTGGATTTCCAATCATTTCAGCAATTTCCGAATAAGTTCTAGTTTCCCCATAAGGAATGGTAAGTAATGCATTCCAGACCTTTTGCTGGAAAGCTGTTCCATTAGGCGCTAAAGGAATGTCAAAGGTTTTTCTTTTACCTTCCAGATATTCTTTAATTTCCTGAAATGCTTTATCTATTAGGTTAGTACGGAGCTCTGCTCCGGGAGGATTTATCAGAGTTCCAAGATGAATAGAGGTAATGGCATCTTTGGTAGCGGTGATGATAATATTCCCCAGAATAGTAGTATATTGGTAATAGTATAGTATAGAATCCCTGCCGTTTTTAAAATTGTTACGTAAGGCGGTATTTTGTATATTTGTATTGTTCATAAAACCCTCCGTTGTATTATTAATGGTGTATATAAATATATTTTAAACATTGGGTTTATTTGTGTAAAGTTATTTTGTTTCGTTTTTGAAATTAAATAGTGGCCACTTTGTGAAGAAGAAAAATAAAGCCAATATATTTTGAACCTCGAGGCAGTCGCCAAGGCTGTGCAAGCACGGCTTTGGCCCGTTGCTCACAGAAATAAAAAACAGAATAGGATTGAGAGGAGAACCAAACATGAACGTAGTTTACCAATATGATTTTTGGTTGGAAAATAAACCATGGCCGGTATCATATTCGGCAATACCCTACTATTATAATGATTGTATTTATTATGTATATGAGAGGCCTATTCAAAAGCCCTTTCATATAATAGAATTATTAAAAATTCCATCCGGACAGGAACCGAAAAAGATTTTATTAAATATTTCGGAGGAATTGTACTTAGCACTGCCTAATCGCTGGATTTTATTTGAATATGAAGGGCATATCATATTAAGCTGTGGCAATTCACAACCGCCAAGACCTGCAACACCAGAGAGAAAAGTATGTCAAATATTTTTGGATTTGGATGAATATGGAAAACAGATAATTCTGCCACCAGAAATAACCGGGAAGTATCTGTGTAAAAAATCAATAGATATTGACAGGGATATTGAGATTGCAGATTATAAAATGCATTATAAAAATAGTAGAAGATATCAATGCCTTTCGGCAGATGGTAATGTTTTATGGGAAGAAAAACACAGGGGATATCTTTATACACCCTTTGAGTTAAAAGAGGGATGTGTTATTTTCGGTACAGCAGGGCATGGCGGGGGCTTATATTGTTACCGTTTATCAGATGGGAAATGTCTGGCTGATATTGATACGAAGGGAACGGAACGTTATTGCTGGCAGGAGGACTGTATTGTGTGCAAAGGGGATAAAGGTCAGTTGATATGGGTAAATCCATTTGAAGGTGCTATTATAGAGGAATTAGAACTACCAGGTGTTTTGACAGATAATAGTGGCATTTTTGCCTCTGGCAGCTATGTATGTGCCGTTGGTTTTCATAAGAATACCAATTCTCCAAGCATTTATCTGATTGAGAAAGATTAAAAGTATGGGCTGAAGTGTTGTTGTGCTGAGAAAAAACGCTTTGCAAAAGATTGCACTGCGACGGTTTGGAAGTATGCTGCTTTTGCAGCCCGCCGCAGGCGGAGAATTTTGCAGGAGAAACTTTCAATCTTTTATTTTTATTTCTTTTTTGGTGTATAATAAGTCCTGTAAAACTTATTACCACTGGCATCCTGCCCATAAAAAGTCATTTTTTGATTTCGTTTTAGTTTCTTTTTCAATTTAACTGTATGCTTTGAAGCTACCTTTTTAAAACGGTACGTTTTTCCGGCAGTTTTTACGTACCCTGTTTTTATTGTAGGACAAGTATATACCAGTTTTTTGGTCTTATATTGATCCTGAGTAACCGTAAATTTAACAGTGGCATCTTTTTTACCGGTATTGCCGGAATAGATGATGTTTGCATAGGTGTTATATTTTAGATTATTCTTCTTAAGTGTTATTTGAGAGGAATTTTTAACCCAGATTCCGTAATTATATTTGTCCACTGTATTATTGGTAATCTGAATTTTCTTTGCCCCAATGATAAAAATACCGCTGGAGCATAGGTACTGTTTGGAAGCAGAACTACGTTTAAATGTGTTGTTCTTGATAATGATATTTTCATAAGGTCCACTAAATTTTCCATTTCTATTTGCACCTGTGCTGTACAGATGATGGCAGCCAATTCCCCTTGGATAGTCGATAAACTTATTGTTGGAAATGGTGATATTCTTACATGTTGTTCCATCTATTGTATACCCTGGTGCCCAGGACCCATCACTGGAGTTTTTATCGCAGATATCTAATTGGACTGCTTCTGATGTAAACATGGAAGGATCATACCGGAAACCGGTAAATGTACAATTGTTAATCGATGCATTTTGCACGCCTGCAAACTCCAGGGCATGGGAACCATAGCAATTTTTAATGGTGGTATTGCTGATGGATATATTCTCGCTATGTCCTATGTAGATTAAATCATGGGCATACTTTTCTTTGTTCAATTTAGAAATATTACCACCATCCCATGTTCCTCCCGTAACAGTAATATCATGTCCTAATGTATATCCGTAAAAGGTTGTTGTCTTATGATTGTTATTGGAAACCAATAGCATATTACTATCCGTATTACTTCGATATATGGTTGCATTATTGGATAACTGAAGTATAGTATTTGATTGAATATATAACGTACCGCTGATATGGTATTTTCCGTTTGGAACAAGAACCACAATTTTATGGTCGCTTCCTGCTGTGTCAAGTGCTGCCTGTATAGCAGAGCGGTCATCCTTGCTATCAGAGCCCGAAGCACCAAAATCACAAATATTATAGTAATATGTATCACCTTTTACATCACGGGGCTGTACGGTCAGCTGCAGTCCATCTATGGCATTTTTTAAAGCGGTCATTTTTTGATCGGCTTCTTTTTGTGTTGCTTGGGGGTTGTCATAAACTTTTTGTGCATTTTTTAGGGCAGTTGTTAATTTTTTGTATGAAGCTGAGGTGTACAACCATTTTTTGTAGGTGGCGGCAGTATCCATAAGCTGTTTTAATGCTGTCTTGTTTGCCAGTAACTCTAATGCATCTATGGCATTTTTTAGGTTGGTGCATGCGGTATCAATTTCCTGCTGGCTGCTGTTTTCGTTTGCGTATATTTGTTTTGAGGTGTTCAGCACAGTAATCATTGCGTTATAGGTAGAAGTGGTATAACTATTTTGATTTGGTAAAATTGCCTCTGCTGCTGCTATTTGTTCTTCCAATGCTGTTTTATCTAAAACAGTAATATCGGGAGGTTCCGGCTTGTCTTCATCTTCGGTACTACTACCGCTATCTTCATTGTCAGATGGCTGCTCTGCTACTGACTGTGTTGCATATACGATAGCATTTTGGTTCGTGCATATGAAAAATAATGTCAGAACCAATAGAATAATTTTAAAATGTTGCTTGCTGTGTTTCATGTTTAATCGCTCCTTTAACCTTTGTTTTTT
Source organism: Lachnospiraceae bacterium (assembly GCA_029052995.1). Classification (GTDB taxonomy): domain Bacteria; phylum Bacillota; class Clostridia; order Lachnospirales; family Lachnospiraceae; genus CAG-590. Next base: position 10,182 of record JAIDHZ010000214.1, read on the forward strand.
ATTATTGAAGGATTATATAACAAAATAATGTGAAGTATAAATGAAATTTCAATGTGTTCATAACATTTTTTGACTTTTTGGTTGCGGTTCAATCTGTTAGGTGGGGGTGCCGGCTTCAGGGTATATGTGGTTTCATTCACTGTAATGGATTAAATATCATCAGTTTCTTTACAGTCCTGCTTTTTCTAAGTGTATCTTACAGATAAAAAAGTGTATCTTATGGAAAAGCCGCTTGTTTTATGGGTTAAGATATATTATAAAAGAGAAAACAGAAAAAGATTATATTCAGGATGGAAATCAAAGTATGAAGGTTACATTACAGCAAATAACAGAGGGAAATGAAGAGGTCATTATCCGGTATAGACAGATGACGGATCAGATTGGTGATATTGTAAGTTATATAGAGGGCAGAAATGATAAACTGTTAGGAGTGAAAGAAGGGCAGAGGGTTATGCTTTCGCCGCAGAGAGTCCTCTATTTGGAAATCGTAGATGGTGTTACCTATCTCTATACAGAACATGAAGTCTATAAGTCAAATCTAACACTGATGTCAGCGGAGACAAATTATGCAGATGATGGATATTTCAGGTGCAGTAAGTCTATGGTGCTCAATATATATCGAATAAAAAAGTTAAAAAGCCTGCCGGGGAACCGGATTGATGCTACAATGGATAATGGAGAACATGTAGTGATATCCAGACGTTATGCAAAGGAACTAAGGAAAATATTAAGGGGGGAAATATAATGAATAGATTAAAACGATATTTTTCTTTGGAGATAGATATTGAG
>JAIDHZ010000215.1 GCA_029052995.1 Lachnospiraceae bacterium
CAGAGGTTTCCCCAGGGTGGGATGGTGAAGATGACTGGTATGTGGTAAAGAAAGGCACTGATGCATTGCAATTTCCTAATTTAAAAAAGGCAGATGATATGTTTTTTTCGGATAAGGCAAAAAAAGAGTTGATGAAGCAGGGGATATTGATGCGATGAATGAATATGTGAATCGTGTCAGCCATCAGATATTTAGTTATTTTGATACTGGTGGAGAGGAGGCAGCATCGGAAATTGTTTCATGAAAAGATGACAGTTCATAATTTTCCCGTTTTACCTGTAAAAAGGCAAGACGGGAAATTTTTTTAAAGTGTTTGTTTTCATGGGGGCTTATAATTCTTTATGGTCAAAATACTCTATAATTTCTGCAGCGATTTCCTGAAATTCCGGATGTTGAATATTTTTTAGAAAACAATATGCCTGTTTTGAGAGCCTTTGGAATTTTCTAAAGCTGTATAAAACCTCTTTTTGATATTTGCTGTCTTTTTGGTCATTAAAGGCACGAATCAACGCATCTGTATCGCCCGGTTCCTGCCACATGAATTTCCATGTGGGGTGGATGTCGTAGCCTGCGAGCAGCTCCGAGAAAAAATTTTCACACCAAGTAAGAAAATCCGGAGAGCCCTTCGGCCACATTGGTGCCAAATCTCCATCATAGTCGAGGTAAACCACCCGTCCACGCAAAGGACCGGTCACAATCAGATATGCAACATAGGTAAGGTCCATCCCGCAAAGATAAATTGTCCCATCTTCCGGGTAATCATGTTCTCCAAATTTTTGTTCCCATTCTTCTTCACTCATTACCCGGCACAATTGTTCTGATACAAGGTTAAGTCCATCATAGCTGCGCCACTCAGATTTAAAATCCGAAAAGAATGTGCCAGGGCTTGTTCCACCGCTTCCAACCTGTGTTAAATAATACACATATTCGATTGGAAGTTCTACTCCTGCTCTTTCTTCAAATTTCAAAATTTCTGATAGCTGTACCGGAGGACTAAGCTGCCAATGGTGGTAACTACGGGCATAATAATTCTCTTTATACTTTGGATTATGTGCGATTTTTTCAATCATTGTCTTAATGCGGGTGGATTGTGCAAGTAATGCAGGATTGTTTAATTTGTACATCAGTTATCCCTTTCTTTTATCCGTGAATTAAAGGTTTGATATTGTCATTTTTCCAGCAGAATAAAGTTACACTGTTAAATTTAATTATAGCTGTTTTGCGGTACTTTGCAAGGTGCTTTCTTCCTTTAATATAATGTTAGGTTTTTTGTGATTAGCCTATTGCCAAGAGAATCATTCGGTAAATTCATTTTTTGACTTTGACCTTCTTATCGCAGATCAAATCCGTTAAATCAGCATTCCTGCTTATGTCCAGATTTGTTATGTTATTATTATCACAATATAAAATCTTCAAGGCAATGTTCTGGCTTACATCCAAATCCGTCAGGAGGTTGCCTTCGCAATATAAGGACCATAAAGCCGTGTTGTTGCGCACATTCAGATTTGTCAGCTTATTATATTTGCAACACAGGAACACTAAAGAGGTATTGTTGCTCACGTCCAAATGCGTTAGCTTATTACTGGAACAGTCTAAGCCGGTCAAAGAGGTATTGTTGCTCACATCCAATTGTGTTAGTTTATTATAGTAGCAGTCTAAGTCAGTTAAAGAGGTGTTTTGCCTCACGTCCAAATACGTTAGCTCATTATAAGAACAGTTTAAGCTGGTCAAAGAGATATTGTTGCTTACATCTAAATGTGTTAGCTCATTATAGCGGCAGTCTAAGTCAGTTAAAGCCGTGTTTTTGCTTATGTCCAGCGTTGTTAGATTGTTGGCTCCGCAATTTAGGGTTTTTAAAGCCGTATTTTGGCGTATGTCGAATGTCGCCAATTCATTGCGGTAGCAACCCAATTTTTCAAGAACAGAATTGCTGCTCACATCCAGTTTTTTTAGAGCATTGTAGCTACAATCCAGGGATTTTAGTGTAATATTTTGATTTATATTCAGTGTTGTCAGACCGTTGCTGCGACAATCCAATTCTTCCAAAGCGGTATTCCTGTTTACATCCAGCTTCGTGATCTTATTAACTTGGCAGACTAGTTTCGTTAAAGAGGTGTTTCTGCTTACATCCAGTTTTTTCAGATTGTTGTAGCCGCAATCCAATTCCTTTAAAGAAGTATTTCTGCTTACATTCAGGCTTGTCAGTTTATTTTCTTTGCACTCTAAAACAATTAATGAAGATAACTTTGTTAATGACAGGCTGCCTTTTAATTTCCTTTTGTTCCAGCGGAGTTCAATCAGCCTTCCATTTTCATTCCAAATATACTGGGAAGTATTATTCAAATCTGTAGATAAAGTTGCTCCCTGTAAAATCTGTGCCTCAATTATTTTTTTCAGGGCTGCTATATCAGAAGCTTTTTTTCCTTTTGTGTTTTTTAACTTAACTTTCTTTTTTACGGTAATCAGAAAGGTATATTTTTCCCCTCCGGTTTTTGCAGTAATCTTTGCTTTGCCGGCTTTTTTTGCAGTTACTTTACCCTTTTGGGTAACGGTTGCAATCTTTTTATTGTTACTGCTCCATTTAATCTTTTGACCTTTGGGAGCATTTTTTAGCTTTAACCTTTTCTTTGTGTTTACGAATAAGATAACATTTGTTTTCTCCGACGTTTCCACTTTTGTTTTCTTTGGTCTTATCTCAGCACTCACGGGTACTTTGAACATGGTAAGTATGAGTACTATAATCAGCATAAACACACTCCATTTTCTTAAGATGTTCATATTCTGTTCTCCTTTCATATACCATTTTTGTCAGGCGATTGCTAAAATAGGTTTTCCTGACTTTGATTATAATTGTTATGATGTATGATTGCAAGCTGAAAAGACTTTCCGTATCAAGGAATAAATTTCTTGAGAAATAGTTAATTGTTGCAAACTTTGTAATCGTTCAGATGAAATAAGAGCGAAAATTTTTACTTGTCAAATGTTATGCTTTGATATACAATGATTGTTAGGATTCTAAATATTAGCATTCTAATATAAAACTGGAGGAAGCTATGGAAGAAACAATTCATTATCTGCTGATGGCAGATCATCTGATGTTTCAGAAAGCCCTGCTTGCAGGGATTAGGGATATCGGATTAACCGCTGGTCAGCCAAAGGTACTTGATTATCTGAAAAATCATGATGGGGCAGTTCAGAGACAAATCGCAACAGCGTGTCATATTGAACCGGCAACACTTACTTCTCTTTTGCTTGGCATGGAAAACAAGGAACTGATTGAGCGTAAAACGCTTAACGGAAACCGCCGCAGCTTGTATGTTTATCTGACAGATAAGGGAAAGGAGCTTGCAAAGCGTGTGGAATCAGAGTTTGGAAGAATTGAAGAGAATGCCCTTTGCGGATTTACTGATGAGGAAAAGGAAACACTGGCAGTCCTTCTGACAAGAATGCATGATAATTTAAACATGAAAGGAGCTGTGTCTTATGACAAAAGCTGAAATTGCAAAACGTTATCTATTGTTTATTATAAGCCTGTTCTTTGCTGCTATGGGAGTGGCATTTACAAAGCATGGAGAGCTTGGGGTATCTCCCATTTCCTCTGTTGCAAATGTGATGAGCTGTAGGTTTGATTCCCTTTCGCTGGGAACCTGGTTGATTATCTGGAACTGTGTTTTAATTGCCGGCCAGATTGCTATTCTTGGTAAAAAGTTTCAGATGATACAGCTTTTACAGGTGCCGTTATCATTTCTTTTTGGCTGGTTTACCGATTTCGGAATGTGGCTTGTATCCTTCCTTCCTGCAAATTCTTATCCGGTTCGTCTGATTGTGGTTGTTGTCGGCATTGTAATTCTTGGCTTTGGAATTTCGCTTTCCGTTATAGCAAATGTTATTATGAATTCAGGTGAAGCATTTGTAAAGGCGATTTCGGATACGCTCCATAAGGAATTCGGAAATGTGAAAATAGCATTTGATATTATCTGTGTAATTTTAGCAATTACTTTGTCGGTTGTGTTCTTTCACTTTTCTATTGTTGGCACAAGAGAGGGGACGATTATTTCCGCATTGCTGACAGGTATTGTCGTGAAATTTTTTAGTAATATATTGAGTCAGCCACTGAACCTTATATTAAAGGGTAAAAACGCTCCGATTCCAGTGGCTCAGAACATTGTTGAAACAAAATGACCTGCGCAAGCATCAGCGGGCTTTGTTCTTTTCTGTTTTAGATAGTATGTAGTGGAGGAACTGGTAGAAACATTTTTCGATGAAAGTAGTTGCAACGAACAGGTAAAATTTGAGCATGGTTTCCGTTTGGGCGTTCTGATAACGTCGGAAATCTTTTACGGCCAGGACATATTTCTTTAACGGTGAGGAACGGGATTATTTTGAGGGAATACTATCGGCAGAGGAAAGTGCTAATAATGGTAAAATTAAGGCAAACAAAAAACAGGGGCAATTTTTGTCCCTGTTTTTCAGCCCTATTCAAATTTTCTGTCATAAAGTAATGCAGCAATCAAAACCACAAAACAAGAACCTGCATTATGCACCAAGGCACCTGTTGTCGGATTCAAAACACCTAATACGGAACAGGTAACCGCTATAAAATTGATGCACATGGAAAGGGTAATGCTTAATTTGATTGTTGCTACGGTAGCATTAGACAATCTTTTCAGGTAAGGGATTTGGGAAAGATCATCACTCATAAGGGCAATGTCTGCCGCTTCCACCGCAATGTCACTTCCCATACTTCCCATTGCCACACCGACATCGGCAATTTTAAGTGCTGGTGCATCATTTACCCCATCCCCTATCATACATACGTTGTTGCCATGTCCCTGTATTTCTGAAATCCCCTGTACCTTTTCTTCCGGCAATAAATCTGCCTTTACATTTGTAATTCCTGCCTGTGCAGCAAAATAGGTGGCAGTTTTTTTGTTATCCCCCGTTAGCAATACGGTATCTGTGTTCATATCTGATAATTTTGCAACCATTGTCCCTGCCTCTGGTCTTAATACATCCGATAGTGCAAGTATACCTAAACAGGAATCGTCATCCGCAATGATAATGGATGCTTTTCCCTGAACACGCAGTTTTTCCAATTCATTTTCCACATTTTTCGGAATTATTATACCACTTTGCAGAATATATTTCTCATTTCCGAGGTACAGTTTCCTGCCGGATACCTCTGCACAAATACCTTTTCCACTTTGCATTTGGAAAGAATCAGAATCCTCTAGCACCATGCCTTTTTCTTTTGCATAAGCAACAATCGCTTTTCCTAATGGGTGTTCGCTTTTTGCTTCAGCAGAAGCGGTCAGGGCAAGCAATTCACTTTCACTTATATTTTTGTCAAAGGAAATAATATCGCTTACTTCCAGTTTTCCAAAGGTCAGTGTACCTGTTTTATCAAAAGCTATGGTATTTACCTTTCCCATTTTTTCGAGTGCGTCACCGGATTTGATAATCACACCATGTTTCGTTGCCTGACCTATGGCTGCCATAATAGCGGTTGGTGTGGCAAGCACTAACGCACAGGGGCAGAATACAACCAAAACGGTTACAGCTCTCACAATATCCTGTGTTGCAAACCCTGCAATAATGGCAATCATCATAGCAACAGGTACAAGAAAACTTGCACATTTATCGGCTATTCTCTGCATGGGTGCCTGTTTGTTCTCCGCATCCTGCACCATTCGTATCAGCTTTTGCAGAGAGCTGTCTTCGCCGACTTTTGTTGCCTTCATATCAATGGAGCCAAAACGGTTGATTGTTCCGCAAAAAACATCTTCTCCGATACCTTTATCGACGGGAAGTGATTCACCTGTCATAATGGACTGGTCAATGGAAGTTTCCCCATGAATAATCATACCATCTACAGGTATTATTTCTCCCGGTAACACTCGGAGAATATCATTTTGAAGTATTTTATCGGCTGATACTATTTCCTCTTTTTCATCTGTAATTCGCCGCCCCTGTGTCGGGGCAAGACTAATCAGCTTTTTCAGTCCCTTTTTAGCCCTATTTGTTGTCATATCCTCTAAAATAGCACCTATCTCCATAATAAAAGCAACTTCACCAGCAGCAAATAAATCACCTATGGCAATCGCCGCAATCATGGCAATACTTATCAGCAGGGTAGAAGATATTTTACTAATTCCTTTATTATAAATGACTCTCCATACCGCAAGATATAATAAAGGAATTCCGCAGATAATAACAGTCACCCATGCAGGATCGACGGGTAAGAAAATGCCTGTTCTTGGAAATACAAAACTCATAATAAGAAAGACACCGCCCACGATTGTCATTGGCAGACCTGCCAAAAAATCATTTATACATTTTATCATATAATACCACCTTTCCAGAAAACAAGTTCCTTGTTGACAACGAAATTTATTAGTTGTACAATCTATACGTTATCAAACATTTTGTTCTGTATTTATTGTAGCAAGTTCAAGACACAAATCAATAATCAAAATGCTCTTTATGTACGATACGGAACATTTTGATGAAAATGTACGGAGGTTTTATGGATAGACGACAGCAGAAAACAAGGCAGGCTATTTTTAATGCGTTTAGCCGCCTGCTTGAAAGAAAAAAATTTGGCAACATTACAGTGCAGGAGATCATAGACGAGGCAAATGTAGGGAGAACCACTTTTTATGTACACTTTGAAACAAAGGACAGTTTATTGAAAGCAATGTGTACAGACATCTTTCAGCATGTATTTTCCGATGATTTAGAACAGGAAAGCAACCATGATTTTTCCCACTCTGGACATGATTTTGAAAAAGAAATCACACATATTTTATACCATTTGCAGGATAACAAAAATAACCTGAAGGGGCTTCTTTCCTGTGAAAGCGGAGAAATCTTTATGGGATATTTCAAGGAATACTTAGAACAGACATTTCCCATATTTATCAATGAACTACATTATAATGTTCCATCTGATTATCTATTAAATCATGTTGTTTGCAGTTTTTCTGAAACAGTGCGGTGGTGGATTACAAAACATGAACAATACACACCTGAACAAATAGCAGCGTTTTTTGTACAATGCATGCAAAAGTGAGGATAGAGGGATAACGAATAAATCCCCCTCCTGGAAACATTTGTTTCTGTATTTAGTATTATAATACTTATTGCAGATTAAAAAAATACTATAACAAGTTTAGAATAGAAGTTCAAGGGAAAATTTTTTTTTCATTT
>JAIDHZ010000216.1 GCA_029052995.1 Lachnospiraceae bacterium
AAAATTCATAGCGTTCTATAAGCAAAATTTAGCAATCTGCTTAATGGCAAAATATATATTAACCAACCTTGTATATCATCCATATTTGCACAACATATTCTGCTCAATAAATAAGCAACAATGGCAACTAAACATTCACCCCCTATAATACAAAAAATACAGAGACTCCCCATGAACCTGCACTACCAAATCCACAATGATGTAAAAAAATTCCCCAAAATGCAATTCCTCTCAACATTTGCAAAGAATCACTTTTTTTCTATTTATATCAACCTCCTGAAAATAAAGAAAATTTAATTAAAACTTATCTATTTCTTTCCTAAATTTTATGGTAAATTTTTTTCACCGGTTTTCTCTTAGATACAGCATATTTGTAATCCGGTTCAACATAATTTCCTATCGGTAATAGCAATACTATCATATTTTTCATTGGAATCTTTACCATATCCCGAATCTTTTCTCTCTTGTCACAGTCGTCATTCCATAATAATGGACACGAACCAATACCATAATAGTGCAAGGCATACATTAAATTCATTGCGAATATACCGCCATCCACATAACCTGTATTTAATTCATACAGACTGGTATACAATGACAGATTTGATGTAATAATTAGCAAATCGTTAACCACAGAAGCACCCTTAAAACCTCCCTGTAAGTCTAAAATCTCCTTACATTTATCTGCAGAGCTGATATGAAAAATTTCAACAGACTGTCGGTTACAGGCACTTGGTGCCGTCTGAGCCAACCTCACTGCCTGCTTTATCAAGTCTTCTTCTATCTTTTCATCTTTAAACATCCTGATACTATGCCGTGTCTCAGAAAACTTCTCAAATGACCACTTTTGCACTTCAAACAAATCATTCTTACCGATCTGTTTAATTCCTGCATCCAATTTACGGGAATCCTTACTGCGTAAATTTTCAGGAATCATACTGACATCAAACGCATATTCCTTTTTATTCTGTTCATAAAAAGCTAAAATATCCTGAACATACTGAATTAACTCTGTATCTACCCCTTCACCTAGTTCTACATATTTCTCATAGTACTCCACCAACAAAGCGACCTTCTCCTTACCAAATCCTCTTTTAGGCATCGGCAGAGAAAAACCTTTCTCTAATTCATGAATATATATCCTCAGATTAGTTTCTAAAAAAGCCGTATCCTCTATATCTTTTCCCGAAATAGCATATTCAAGAAATCTAGAATATTGGCGGTATGCCAATTTATAACCGTATTTCGATAACACCCCATGCTTTTTTAAATAATTCTTAATTCTCTTTAACATCTATTTCTCCTTAATCTGCCTACTACTCTTTTTGCCAGTATCCGTGATTTTAAATATATTCTTTTATAAAACACATCATTGGCCGTATTAAACTTATAATCAATAAACCATTTACA
>JAIDHZ010000217.1 GCA_029052995.1 Lachnospiraceae bacterium
CATCATTTGGTTTCTGGAGATTTTGAATAATTTAAGGTGTTAAGGGCTGTTGTATAGTCAGGAGTTTGAAAGTATAAAGTATCAGACTATGGGCAGTCCTTTTTCGGTAATAAACATACATAGTTAAAATTTTACTTTAATAAAAAGTGAAAAAAGAGTTGTATTTTCTCTATTTTTTGATAGTATAGAGATGATTATTATTTTTTATCAATAATTTGAATTGAAATACAAGATGAGAATGAGATAAGGGAACGGAGGATACGCAAGATGTTCGACATGGATATAGGAATTGACCTTGGTACGGCCAATGTTTTAGTATATGTCAAAGGGAAAGGAATTGTTATTAATCAGCCTTCTGTTGTGGCATTTGAGAAAAAAAGTAAACGTTTGATTGCAATTGGAAAAAAGGCAAAACAAATGATTGGTAAAGAGCCTGAGACAATTGAGGTGATTAGACCGCTAAAGCAGGGAGTTATATCCGATTATACTGTAACTGAGCGTATGCTAAAGACTTTTATTGAAACGGCTATGCAAAAGAAGAGAATGTTAAGCAGACCAAGAATTTGCGTGTGTGTACCCAGCGGTGTAACAGAACTTGAAAAACGCGGGGTGGAGGATGCAGTTTACCGTACAGGTGCGAAGCATGTGGATATTATGGAAGAGCCAATTGCTGCTGCTATTGGTTCGGACATTGATATATCACTTCCAAAGGGAAACATGCTTGTTGACATAGGTGGAGGCACAACGGATGTGGCAGTCATTTCGTTAGGTGGAATTGTTGAGAGCAATTCGCTAAAGCTTGCAGGAGATGATTTTAATGAGGCAATGATAAAGTATATACGCCGGACATATAATCTTTTGATTGGTGAGCCAACAGCAGAACGGATTAAAATGAATATTGGTTCTGTATACCCAAGAGAGGAGCCTGTTACAATGGAAGTAAAAGGAAGAGATTTGGTTACAGGATTTCCAGCAAGGATTATTGTTTCGTCAGAAGAGACAATAGAAGCCTTTGCGGAGGTGACGGCTCAGATTTTAGATACAATTCATAATGTATTGGAGATTTCACCACCGGAGCTTATTGCAGATATTGCTGAACAGGGTATTATGTTGAGTGGTGGAGGAAGTCTGATTTATGGATTGGATAAACTTGTGGAAGAAAGTACGGGAATTCGTGCATTTGTTACGCCTTCTGCACTGGAAGCTGTTGTTGTCGGTGCGGGCAGAGCTGCAAATTATGTAAAAAAGTAAAATAGGACTGTTGCATGAAAATTGATTGGAGGGTCATCTCGTGTAACAGTCTTTTTGTGTGATTTTAATGCTGAATTTTAGATGAAATATCAGGAGAATAGTATGAATTTTTTACCGGTAACCAAAAAGGAAATGTCAGAACGTGGTTGGAATCAACCGGACTTTGTATATGTAATAGGGGATGCCTATGTGGATCACCCCTCTTTTGGGCATGCAATTATTAGCAGGATTTTGGAAGCCCATGGATATAAAATAGCAATAATTTCCCAGCCGGACTGGAAAAAGGAAGAAAGCATTACGGAATTCGGAAGACCCAGACTTGGATTTTTGGTATCATCAGGTAATATGGATTCTATGGTAAATCACTATACGGTTTCAAAGAAAAGGCGTGGCACGGATGCCTATACACCGGGCGGAGTAACGGGAAAGCGTCCAGACTATGCAGCAATTGTATATTGTAATTTAATTAAGCGCAGATATAAAGATATTCCAATTATCATTGGAGGCATCGAGGCTAGTCTTAGACGACTTGCACATTATGATTATTGGTCTGACAAACTGAAACGATCTATATTAATGGATTCCGGTGCAGATCTTTTAATATATGGAATGGGAGAACGGGCAATAGTTGAAATTGCGGATGCACTGGACAGCGGTTTGTCTGTTAAAGATATTACATTTGTAGATGGGACAGTATTTAAGACATCTGATGTGGATATGGTATATGATGGAATTGTATTACCTGATTATGACACCATGCTGGGTGATAAACTGGAATATGCCAGAAGCTTTGATATTCAATACCGGAATACCGATCCCTTTTATGCAAAGCCTTTGATTGAAAAGTATGGAAATAAGCGTTATATCGTGCAGAATCCACCTGCAAAACCATTGTCGGTACAGGAATTGGATGATGTATACGAACTGCCTTATATGTGTGACTGTCATCCGTCATATAAGGCAGAAGGCGGGGTGCCTGCAATTACTGAGATTAAATTTTCACTGACCAGTAACAGAGGCTGTTTTGGAGGCTGCAGCTTTTGTGCTTTGGCTTTTCATCAGGGGAGGATTGTGCAGCATAGAAGTCACGAATCTCTCTTAAGAGAGGCAGAAAAAATGACAAAATTCCATGATTTTAAAGGATATATACATGATGTTGGGGGGCCAACGGCTGATTTTTGGAAACCGGCATGTGAAAAACAGCTTACAAAAGGTGTGTGTCCCGGTAAACAGTGCCTGTTTCCGAAACCATGTAAAAATCTAAAGGCTGACCATTCAGAATATATTTCCCTGCTGCGAAAATTGCGTAAATTACCGGGAGTTAAGAAGGTATTTATACGATCAGGTATAAGATTTGATTATATATTGGCAGATGGGAATAATGATTTTTTACAGGAACTATGTAAATTTCATATAAGCGGACAGCTTAGAGTGGCGCCTGAACATGTGGCTGACTCGGTGCTCCGTATGATGGGGAAGCCGGAAAATGCAGTGTATAATAGATTTGTTGAGAAATTTTACAAAATAAACAAAAATCTTGGAATGGAGCAGTATCTGGTTCCGTACCTGATGTCATCTCACCCCGGCTCAGGACTTGCTGAAGCAGTTAAACTTGCAGAGTATATCAGGGATCTTGGTTATATGCCGGAACAGGTGCAGGATTTTTACCCTACTCCGTCTACCATATCTACATGTATGTATTATACAGGGGTAGATCCAAGAACGATGAAAAAAGTATATGTTCCTTCAAATCCGCATGAAAAAGCAATGCAGCGGGCGTTGATTCAGTACCGAAAACCGGAGAATTATGAGCTGGTAAAGGAAGCACTTATAAAAGCAGGACGCACAGATCTGATTGGATTTGATAAAAAATGCCTGATTGCTCCTAGAAAAATTGTGCGAAAAAAAGGTTGTGTAACGAAAAGGGATTATACTTTAAATGGGCAGAATAAAAACTGTGGAAAAGGAAAAAATAGAAAAGCAGGATTGCGGTATGAAAAAAACTTTCAAAAATCACATAGAAACAGGAAAAACTCTGATAAATAGTAAATAGTTAAGTTATATATTGTTGCAAGTTAGTGAAAATTATGCTATCATACTAGCAGATTGTGTGGTGGAATGCGACCTGTACTATATAGGTTAAGGGTAGTATTTTAATCAGCAAAATTAAAAACGGAGGATGTATAATATGTCAAAAAAAGTTGTTTTGGCTGGCGCATGTCGTACAGCAATCGGAACTATGGGTGGAGGATTAAGCACAACTCCAGCTCCAGTGCTTGGATCTATCGTAATTAAGGAAGCGTTAAGCAGAGCCGGGGTGCCTGCTGATCAGGTTGACCATGTATATATGGGCTGTGTTATCCAGGCAGGTTTGGGACAAAATGTAGCCCGTCAGGCTTCAATCAAGGCCGGTTTATCAGTAGAGGTTCCTGCTGTTACGGTTAATGTTGTTTGTGGCTCAGGCCTTAACTGTGTTAATATGGCAGCACAGATGATTCAAGCAGGGGATGCAGATATAGTTGTAGCAGGCGGTATGGAGAATATGTCAATGGCTCCATATGCACTAAAGCAGGCTCGTTTTGGATATAGAATGGGTAATAACACCGTTGTGGATACTATGGTTAATGATGCATTATGGGATGCATTTAACGATTATCATATGGGAATTACAGCAGAGAATGTATGTGAGAAATATGGTATTACCAGACAGGAGCTGGATGAGTTTGCTGCAAAATCACAGCAGAAGGCTGTTGCTGCCATTGAGGCAGGGGCGTTCAAGGATGAGATTGTTCCAGTGGAGGTTAAGAAGAAAAAGGAAACCGTTACTGTTGATACAGATGAGGGACCACGCCCAGGAACAACAGCTGACAGTATCGCAATGCTTCGTCCTGCATTTAAGCCGGATGGTATTGTTACAGCGGGTAATGCATCAGGTATTAATGACGGTGCAGCAGCAATTGTTGTTATGAGCGAAGAGAAAGCAAAGGAATTGGGAGTTAAACCTATGGCTACATTTGTTGCAGGGGCATTAGGCGGTGTAGATCCGTCCATTATGGGTGTAGGTCCGGTTGCAGCAACCAATAAGGTTATGGCTAAGACAGGCTATAAGATTGAAGACTTTGATATTATTGAGGCAAATGAAGCATTTGCAGCACAGTCTATCGCAGTTCAGAGAGATCTTGGATTTACAGATGAGCAATTGAATCCAAATGGTGGTGCTATTGCACTGGGACATCCGGTTGGAGCTTCCGGCTGCCGTATCCTTGTTACTTTATTACATGAGATGGAAAAGAAGGGTGCCAAGAAAGGACTTGCAACGCTTTGTATCGGTGGCGGTATGGGCTGCGCTACAATTGTTGAGAGAGACTAGTTATTTTAAGGGCATTCTTTGATGTCGGTTATCGGTGTAACATCTTCCGAATACTATGTTTGAAAGATGTTACACTAATATGAATGATAGAAGGAGATTACATAGATGGAATTTATCACATATGAGCAGGATGGTTTCGTTGGTGTTATTACCATTAACCGCCCCAAAGCGTTGAATGCATTGAACAGCCAGGTGTTGGATGAGTTAAATGCTGCATTGGATGAAGTGGATTTGGAGACTACCAGAGCATTGATTTTGACAGGTGCAGGTGACAAGTCCTTTGTTGCGGGTGCAGATATCGGAGAGATGTCAACACTCACAAAGGCTGAGGGAGAAGCATTTGGCAAGAAAGGCAATGATGTATTCCGCAGGCTTGAAGTATTTCCGATACCTGTAATTGCTGCAGTTAATGGCTTTGCTTTAGGTGGTGGTTGCGAGATTTCAATGAGCTGTGATATTAGAATTTGTTCTGAAAATGCAGTGTTTGGACAGCCTGAGGTTGGTCTTGGAATCACACCGGGGTTTGGTGGTACACAGAGACTTGCCCGTTTAGTTGGTGCGGGTATGGCAAAACAGATGATTTATACTGCCCGGAACATTAAGGCTGATGAAGCGTATAGAATAGGTCTTGTAAATGCAGTATATCCACAGGAAGAATTAATGGCGGCTGCTAAGAAAATGGCTTCTGGTATTGCAGCACAGGCCCCGATTGCAGTTCGTAACTGTAAGAAGGCAATTAATGATGGTTTACAGGTAGATATGGACAAGGCTATTGTAATTGAGGAAAAATTATTTGGTGACTGTTTTGAGACAGAAGACCAGAAGGCAGGAATGGGTAACTTCCTTGAGAAAGATAAGGAGAAGAAGCTTAAGGTTGTGCCTTTCCAAAACAAGTAATTATTGGTTTTGGCATGATTAGGATGGTTGTAATATTTAACCATCCTAATTGTGTGAAATAGAATGGCATTTCAGATAAAATTATATGAGTCTGAAATGTATATTCGATAAATGCAAATATTTTATATAGGAGGACATGAAAATGAAGGTTGGCGTAATTGGCGCAGGAACCATGGGACAGGGAATTGCAAAAGCATTTGCCATGGTGGACGGATATGAGGTTGCACTCTGTGACATTAAGCAGGAGTGGGCTGACGGTGGTAAGGATAAGATTGCAAAGGGATATGCAAGACTTGTTGAAAAAGGCAAAATGACACAGGAGAAGGTGGATGCTATTCTTTCAAGCATCACTGCAGGACTTAAGGAAGACCTTTGTGCAGACTGTGACCTTATTGTTGAGGCTGCATTTGAGGATATGGAGGTAAAAAAGACTACATTTAGCGAGCTTGATAAAATCTGTAAGCCGGAATGTATATTTGCATCCAATACATCAAGCCTTTCCATCACAGAGATTGGAAATGGTCTGACGCGTCCAATGATTGGTATGCATTTCTTTAATCCGGCTGACAGAATGAAGCTTGTTGAGGTTATTGCAGGAGCAAATACACCGGATGATATGGTTGAGACCATCAAGAAGATTTCAGAAGAGATTGGAAAAACTCCGGTTCAGGTAAATGAAGCAGCAGGCTTTGTTGTAAACCGTATTATGATTCCTTATATAAATGAAG
This sequence comes from Lachnospiraceae bacterium, assembly GCA_029052995.1. Taxonomy (GTDB): domain Bacteria; phylum Bacillota; class Clostridia; order Lachnospirales; family Lachnospiraceae; genus CAG-590. Next base: position 6,247 of record JAIDHZ010000217.1, read on the forward strand.
CTGTTTTCATCAAGATGGAGGGTGTTTCTGATATCGAGGGAATTGACAATGCTATGAAGCTTGGTGGCAATCATCCGATGGGACCTCTTGAACTGGCTGATTTTATCGGTTTGGATATTTGTCTTGCAATTATGGATGTTCTTTATAAGGAAACCGGGGACAGCAAATACCGTGCATGTCCGTTGCTTCGCAAGATGGTACGCGGCGGCAATCTTGGATGCAAGAGCGGAAAGGGATTTTATATTTACAATGCTGACCGTACAAAGACACCGGTTGATGC
>JAIDHZ010000218.1 GCA_029052995.1 Lachnospiraceae bacterium
CTATATGAATTCGTTGTATATTATTCATTAGGATTTCAACCATAAAGTACGAAATCACATTTACATACTTATTTAAGGAGGATTTCTTTCATGAAAGAAAAAGTTATTTTAGCTTATTCCGGAGGATTAGATACAACTGCATTAATCCCATGGTTAAAGGAAAACTACGACTACGAAGTAATCTGCTGCTGTATCGACTGCGGTCAGGGAGAGGAATTAGACGGCTTAGAGGAGCGCGCAAAGCTTTCCGGTGCTGCCAAGCTATATATCGAAGATATTACAGATGAATTCTGTGATGACTACATTGTTCCCTGCGTACAGGCAAATGCTATTTACGAAAACAAGTATTTATTAGGTACTTCCATGGCTCGCCCGGTCATTGCAAAGAGACTGGTTGAGATTGCAAGAAAGGAAAATGCTTCTGCAATCTGCCATGGTGCTACAGGCAAGGGAAATGACCAGATTCGTTTTGAACTTGGAATCAAGGCATTTGCTCCAGATCTTAAGATTATTGCAGCATGGAGAGACGATAAGTGGACATTGCAGTCTCGGGAAGAAGAGATTGAATACTGCAAACAGCATGGTATCAACCTTCCTTTTTCTGCCGACTCTTCATATAGCCGTGACCGTAACTTATGGCATATAAGCCATGAAGGTCTTGAGCTTGAGGATCCGGCAAACGAACCAAACTACGACCATTTACTCGTATTAGGCGTAACCCCGGAGAAAGCCCCTGATGAAGCTGAATATGTAACAATGACATTTGAAAAGGGAGTTCCCAAGTCAGTAAATGGCAAAGAAATGAAGGTTTCTGATATAATCCGTGAATTGAACAAATTAGGAGGAAAGCATGGTATCGGTATCATTGATATCGTGGAAAACCGTGTTGTCGGCATGAAGAGCCGCGGCGTATACGAAACCCCCGGTGGAACCATTTTAATGGAGGCACACCAGCAATTAGAAGAGCTGGTATTAGACCGTGAAACGACAGAAATGAAAATCAACCTGGCAAACAAGTTTGCACAGATTGTATACGAGGGCAAATGGTTTACTCCTCTCCGGGAGGCAATCCAGGCATTTGTGGAAAAGACGCAGGAGCGTGTAACCGGTGAAGTTAAATTCAAGCTTTACAAGGGCAGCATCATCAAAGCCGGCACTACTTCACCATATTCATTATACAGTGAGGATTTGGCTTCCTTTACTACCGGTGATTTATATGACCATCATGATGCAGAGGGATTTATTACACTATTTGGTCTGTCAACCAAAGTTCGCGCCATGAAGGATAAGGGCATGATTGATTAAGACTTTTAAAAAGGGACTGTCGGGAAATAAGACAGCTTAGCTCAGGGACCAGTGTGACTCACATGAGTCACACTGGTCCCTGTAACTTTAGCAAAAAGATATTTTTTTAATCACAAATCCATTTTATCCGACCGTACAACCTCTTTTACAATACTTCTTGGCCGTCCTTTGATTTCCTCATAAATACGGGCAATATAATATCCAATTATTCCAAGGCTGACCATGATTATACTTCCTGTAATCAGCAGCAGCAAAATAACTGTAGTAAAGCCCTCCGATGCATTTCCATTTGCCCATTTCACAAAAGACTGCATGCCTAATACCACTGCAAAGACAAAGAAAATAACACCCATAGCTGTAATCAATTGCATTGGCGCCGTTGTAAATGAAGTAATACTTCCGATTGCATATTTGACCAGTGATTTTACAGACCACTTTGTTTCACCTGAACACCGTTCCTGCACATCAAATTCCACCATAGCGCTTTTATATCCCAGCCATGAAGACAATGCACGGAAAAATATATTCCGCTCCTGTAATTTTATATATTCATCTACAACTTTACGGTCTAACATCTTAAAATCTGAAGAACGGTACATCTCTATTCCTGTAGATTTACTAATGAGTTTGTAAAACAATTTTGCAAATCCCTTATAGAACAAATTTTCCTTTCCCCTCGAACGTTTTACACCCTCAATGATTTCAAATCCCTTTTCCCAAAGATGATACATCGGAACCAAAATTTCCGGAGGATGCTGTAAATCGCAATCCATCACAGCACACACATCTCCTCCCGCATAAGATAATCCGGAAAAAATAGCCGCCTCTTTCCCAAAATTTCTGGAAAAGGACAAGCCTACAATATTCGCATCCTCTACCTTCTCTGCCAGTGTTCGGATTACATCAAAGCTATGATCCTTTGAACCATCATCTATAAATATCAGTTCAAATTCAATTTTTTCCGGACACAGCACATCCCTTATTGCCTGATATGCCCGCTCAATATTATTTTCTTCATTGTACACTGGTAATACAATTGACAACATACTTTTATCCTGCTCCTAATTTACTCAAAATAATCCTGACTGCTTCACACCTTCATATAACACACCGCCACAAAAAGGGAACCATCGTCTTTACACAACAGTTCCCATATTATGACTTATTTGCTTTTAAGCTTATTCGGACGCCTTCGTTAAAGACATCTACATGTTCACAAATTATGCCTCAGTTGTGTCAGCCGCCTTTGGTGTCGGCTTTACTTCCTCTTCATCATCAAAAAAATCATCATCAAAATCATCATCAAAATCATCATCAAAATCGTCTAAGTAATCCGGTGTAAAATAACGATAAACAGCATATGCAATCGCAGCTACAGCAGTAACAGCACCAATGATTGCAAGAACCCATAAAATTCTTCTGCTTGCTTTCTTCTCAGGATCCTCTTTCTTTATCAGCTCCTGAATCTTAGCTACGTTGATCAAATCGTCTAAATTTTTCATAAAAAAACCTGCCTTTCCTTATTTTTGTTTGTGCTTACCAAGTGTTCATAGTATACCACATATTTTACCTATTTACTATATAAAATAATGAAAATTTTGGAATTTATTTTAATTTTTTCAATTTTGCAAATGAAGCAAACATTCTCTTAACCCCTACTGACTCAAATTCAACTGTCACCTCATAGTCTTTTCCACCTGAAACCAATGCTGTCACTACACCCGTTCCAAATTTCACATGTTGTACTGTATCACCAACAGCATAGTCTACTTCATAACGCTCCACTTTGAATTCTTTTCCAAAAGCAGGTTTTCCCCCTGACATACCTCCCCTATACGAATATGGTTTACTGCTTACACTGATATTCCTGTTTTCCAAATCCTGCTGTACCTGCTTTGCAACAGCAGACTGTCGTTTCATAGCATAAGCACCCTCTCCGTTAACATCCATCACATCCTCCGGGATCTCTCTGATAAAACGGGATATTGGATTATAATTCGTGGAACCATGCATCATTCGCTGTCTTGCGGCACTTAAATAAATTTCTTCCTTTGCCCGCGTAATACCAACATAGCAAAGACGCCTTTCCTCCTCTTCTGCATCAGGATCTTCTGAATTCAGTGACATGCCGCTCGGGAATAACCTATCCTCCATTCCTCCAAGAAATACTACCGGAAACTCCAATCCCTTTGCACTATGTAATGTCATCAAGAGGACACGTTCATCAGAATCCACCACATTATCCACCTCTGCCACCAGAGCAATCTCCTCCAGCAGCTCAGATAAATCCGGTTTTTCTGCCTCTTCTTCATATTTTACAATCTTATTCTTAAGCTCCGTAAGATTCTCCAGTCTTCCCTCCGCTTCATCTGTATGCTCTGCTACTAATTCGTCCCAATAGCCGGTACGATTTAAAATCTCATCATATACTTCACTTATCAGTGCACCTTCCGCCAACATATCACGTAAATCCATAATTAAATTTGTGAAACCTTCCACCTTTGAAACCGCACGGTTCAGTCCCGGTACATTAGATGCTTCAAACATCGCTTCTAACAGGCTCATTTCGTAGGTATCCGCATAGACCTGAAGCTTATCTATGCTTGATGCGCCAATTCCACGTTTAGGCACATTAATAATCCTTCTTACCGCCATATTATCCTGCCCGTTATCAATTACCTTCAAATAACAGATTAAATCTTTAACTTCACGCCTTCCATAAAAATTCTGTCCACCAATAATCTGATATGGTATATTCTGCATTAAAAGCTTCTCCTCAAAAATACGGGACTGTGCATTAGTACGGTAAAGAACTGCAAAATGATTGTATGGTCTTCCGTTTCTATGTTCATCTGCAATTATTTTCACTACCCCTGCCGCTTCCGCATATTCTGTATCATAAAGCGAAAATCCAACCTTATCCCCTTCAGGAAGTTCGGTCCACAATTGCTTTTCTTTCCTTCCTTCATTATGAGAAATCACACCATTGGCTGCCGCAAGGATATTCTTTGTAGAACGGTAATTCTGTTCAAGCTTAATCACCTTTGCCTCCGGATATTCTTCTTCAAAATTTAGGATATTGTAAATATTGGCGCCACGGAATTTATAAATTGACTGGTCATCATCTCCTACCACACAGAGATTACGGTATTTGGACGCCAGCTGCTTAATCAGTAAAAATTGTATATGATTCGTATCCTGATACTCATCCACCATTATATACCGGAAACGTTCCTGATACTGGTCTAAAACCTCCGGATGAAACTGAAACAGCTCTACAGTTTTATACAGCAGGTCATCAAAGTCCAAAGCATTGCTCTTTTTAAGCTCTTCCTGATACGCTTTATAAACTTTGGCAATCTGCATCTTCCGATACTGTCCGTCTGCACTACTGTCATATTCCGATGGCGAAACAAACTGTTCCTTCGCCTTGGAAATTTCGCCCATTACCGTACGTTCCTGATACTGTTTGGGATCCATATTGAGACGCTTTAAACATGCCTTTACCACCGATTTCTGGTCGTCACTGTCATAAATGGTAAAATGTGTGTCATATCCTAACCTGTCAATATATCTTCTTAAAATGCGGACGCACAAAGAATGAAATGTTGACACCCATACACCCTCTGCTCCAAATTTCACAATATTATCCACACGCTCCCTCATTTCACCCGCCGCCTTATTTGTAAATGTAATGGCAAGAATATTATAAGGACTCACACCCTGCTCAATCAAGTATGCAATTCTATGTGTAAGCACCCTTGTCTTTCCGCTTCCCGCACCTGCCAGCAGCAGCAAAGCTCCCTCAGTGTGCTCGACTCCGGCACGCTGCATATCATTTAATCCCCTTGAATTCATAGTATCGTGTTCTCCTTTTTGTATTCTGTAGATATTCCAAACTTATATTCGATTATACATTATTAACAATGGCATTTCAAATACTTTATGACATGATACACTGCTTGAATCCTTTACTTAAAAAAGTGTTCTCCCATCTTTGCATCTGGGGAAACCGTAATCTTTACATTCTGATCCACTTACAAAAAATATAACTCAACTGCTTTACGTCTTTTTGCATTATATGGTATAATATGGTTAAAATATAGTTATATACATAATAAGAAAAGAGGGTTCCAATGCTAAAAGATATTTATAAACAAAAAAAACCAGTACTATCATTTGAGGTTTTTCCACCAAAGAAAAATGACGAAATATATAACATTTACAAAACATTAGACACATTAAAAACACTGTCTCCTGATTTTATAAGTGTTACATATGGAGCCGGTGGCAGTAACTCTAAAAAGACAGCTGCAATTGCAGCATATATAAAAAACATATGTGAAATTGAACCCATTGCCCACATGACTTCTGTAGCAATGACGGACGAGTTTCTAAACCAGTTTGTTACTGAATTAAATGCAAAAGGGGTACATAACGTTTTAGCACTTCGAGGTGACAGACCAAAGGATATGTCAGATGAAGACTACGCAAACAGACAGTTTTATTATGCCGAAGATATTATTCGCATTCTGCATGAAAAATCCAATTTATGCATTGCGGCTGCCTGCTATCCCGAAATTCATCCCGAATCGGATTCAAGAAAGTCAGATCTGCATTATTTAAAGCAGAAAATAGAAAGCGGTGTTGATTTTTTAATTACACAAATGTTTTTTGATAATAACAGATTTTATGAATTCATGAATTTAGCCATAAAAGAGGGAATTGATATACCGGTGTCTGCCGGTATCATGCCTATTACTTCCTCAAAACAGCTGGGCACAAGCGTTTCCTTATCAGGATCTTCCGTGCCCCATAAATTAAGCACTTTGGTTGCCCAATATGCAGAATCACCGGAAGACATGCAAAAAGCCGGTATTGAATATGCTGCCGAACAGATTGATGACCTTGTGAAAAATGGAGTGGACGGCATACACATTTATACCATGAACAATGCTGCAACTGCTACAGAAATTCTTAAATTGTGCAGTTTATAGAAGGGAGTAAACTATGAATGCATTTTCATTTGAAGATATCAAGAGGTTGATTACAGACTGGGAATGCCCTGACAATATTAAACCAGAAGATATTCCTTCCATTGAACTTTATATGGATCAGGTTACCACCTTTATGGAACAGCAGCTTGCGGGAAACAAGCGTTATGGAGATGACAAATTGCTGACCAAAACAATGATTAACAACTATTCCAAGAATAATTTACTGCCACCCTCAAACAAAAAGAAATACTCCAAAGACCATATCATTATGCTGATTTATATTTACTACTTAAAAAATTTCCTGTCCATCGGTGATATCCAGCAGCTGTTAAATCCAATGGCAGAACAGTATTTTCACACAGAATCCGGAAATAATATGGAAAGCATTTACAGGGAACTGTATCAGTTAGAACGGGAATATGGGGTCAAAGTAAAAGAAAGCATTGCAGATATCTATGAAACTGCTGAATCAAATATGCAGGAACAAAATGATTATTTAAAAACTTTCGCCATGATTGCCATGCTGAGCTATGACATTTATGCCAAAAAGCAGTTAATTGAAAAGCTCATAGATACGTTTCCAGTAGTTGCGGACAAAAAGACGGATACTAAAGAATCAAAAAATAAGTAAAACAAAGACATTACAAAACAATAAAAAATAATAATATTTATGAAAGGTGACTCTTTTAACGTCACCTTTTTATATCTTTCATGGATTCCATTCTGGAAAACACCATCTCATACCCATCCTTGCCATAATTTAACGACCTGTTTACCCTCGATATCGTAGCTGTAGAAGCACCGGTTTTATCTGCCACCTCCATATAAGTATGCTTTTCCTTAAGCATCCTGGCCACTTCAAAACGCTGTGCCAGGGATAACAGTTCATTTACCGTACACACATCTTCAAAGAAACAAAAACATTCTTCCTCATTTTCCAATGTTAGAATTGCCTCAAATAATTCACTTACTGCTTTTGTTCGAACCGTTTTTCCCATCTTACCTACTCTCCGTTGTCTATTATCATATCCATAATAAGCATAATTCTCCCAGCACTTTATGCTTTACAAATAATTTGCTATTAAAGCTTTACACTTTCATTAATCCAAATGGATACTGTTTCACGGTTAACATAAAAATCGCCACAGCCCTCATCGTCAATCTTAATATTATACTTCGCATTACCCAAAGCATCTTTAAAAAACTGACCTGCAAACTGACGGCCTATATACATCCGTTTGCTGCCTCCGGTACTATCAGACATAATAACCGCAATACCGGAATTGTTATGTTCTGCGTCACCTTCTCTTGTCCAGCCAACCACGTTATAATCATCAAAATAATCATGCTGTGTCCCATATGCAAGACGCTTGCGGATTTTCATAATTTTATTTAACAAGGCTTTCTTTGGTGCAATTCCATCATGGGAAATTCCATAGTAGTCACCATAAAAAAGGCACGGATAACCATCCTGACGAAGCATTGTAATCGCATAGGCATGCAGCTTGAACCAATCCTCAACCCATGACTGTAATGCCTGCCCCGGCTGTGTATCATGGTTGTCTACAAACGTGACCGCCTGAATTGGATGACGGCTCACAAGTGTGTCATTTAAAATGGCAGCCATATTGTATTCGCCATGTGCCTTAGATGCATCATGGAAATGCATATGTAATGGTACGTCAAATAATGACATCTCATAATTCACATTTTCAAGGTAGCGTTCCAGCTGGCTCACATCCCAATGCCAGTATTCCCCTACACAAAACAAATCCTTTGCGGCTGCTTCACGCATATACGGAAGCCAGTCACGGTAAAAGTAGAAACCAATATGCTTTACAGCATCTAAACGCAAACCATTTACTCCTGTCATCTTCAGATACCAAGTACCCCATTTATATAACTCATCACGCACTTCAGGATTATCAAAATCTATGTCCA
>JAIDHZ010000219.1 GCA_029052995.1 Lachnospiraceae bacterium
ACATGATGTTATTTCACAATTACATAAATAAAATCACAAGAAAGGATAATAGGGATTATGGATATCAGAGATTTCGTTAATATTGAAGACTTAGAGCAATTGATGCAGGATTGGTCTGATGCAACCGGTCTTGCAACTATCGGTGTAGATTTGAACGGAGAATACTTTACGAGAGAAATTAATTTCACAGATTTTTGCATCAAATACACGCGTGGAAGTCAGAAAGGACTCAGCCAGTGCATCAAGTGCGATACAGAATGTACAGGAACCTATTACTGCCATGCAGGGCTTATGGATTTTAGCTATGATATTACCGTGGATGGTCAGAAAATCGGAGCAATTATTGGAGGGCAGGCACTTACTGAAGAACCTGATGAAGACAAATTTCGAAATATTGCTGTTGAATTAGGTGTTGATCCTGACGAATACATTGAAGCACTCCGCAAGGTGCCTGTTCGTTCAGAACATTCCATCAAAGCTTCCGCAAAGCTTCTTAGCGACATTGTAAACATAATGGTTAACAATAACTATAAAACAATGCAGAGCGTTAACCAGATTGACTGTTTAGATGAAGACATTGAAAAAGCTGCCAACTTAATTAAAGAGATTAACGAAAAATCCCAGCAGTTAGACAAGATTGAAAGCAAACAAAACATACTTTCATTAAATGCTTCCATTGAAGCTGCAAGAGCTGGTGAATTTGGTCGTGGTTTTGCAGTTGTAGCCGCTGAAGTTGGTAAACTTGCCGTTAATTCCGGCGAGATTAATAAATCTATCAAAAGAACTTTGAAAGAGCTTACTGCTACAGTCAAAGAACTGGAAAATGCCAATAGTGCAATTTAATGTCAAAAGATATGCCGCACTTAGAACATTTTATAATTTTTATATAAATGTTACTAAGTGCGGCATTGTATATTTCCATCCTTAATATTCAAATTTCTTCTCAAAATACGCTTTAAGCTCGGTAATCTTTACCCTTTCCTGTTCCATGGTATCCCTGTCACGAACAGTTACTGCACCATCCTCTTCCGAATCAAAATCATAAGTCACACAGTATGGTGTTCCAATCTCGTCCTGCCTTCTGTAACGCTTGCCAATATTTCCACGGTCATCATATTCACAGTTATATGTATTTGAGAGTTCTGTATAGATTTTCTCTGCTCCTTCAGCCAATTTTTTGGAAAGCGGAAGCACACCAATCTTAACAGGTGCAAGTGCAGGATGAAAATGTAGCACAGTACGCATATCCGGCTTCTCTTCTGTGCCTATATTCTCTTCATCATAAGCCGAGCATAAAAATGCTAATGTAACACGATCTGCACCAAGTGACGGCTCAATAACATATGGAATATATTTTGTCTTCTTCTCATCATCAAAATAATCCATCGGCTCACCGGATGTATTCTGATGCTGGGTCAAATCATAATCTGTACGATCCGCAATTCCCCAAAGTTCACCCCAGCCAAACGGGAATAAATATTCTATATCTGTTGTCGCTTTACTGTAGAAAGAAAGCTCTTCCGGATCATGATCCCTATATCTGGTTTCTTCCTGATTCATTCCCAAATCTTTAAGCCAGTCAATGCAAAACTGCTTCCAATAAGCAAACCATTCAAGATCTGTATCCGGCTCACAGAAAAACTCTAATTCCATCTGTTCAAATTCTCTTGTACGGAACGTAAAATTTCCCGGAGTAATCTCATTTCGGAATGATTTACCAATCTGTCCTATACCAAAAGGAATCTTCTTTCTTGATGTTCTCTGTACATTTTTAAAATTCACAAAAATACCCTGGGCAGTCTCCGGACGCAGATAAATGGTATTTTTAGCATCCTCTGTTACTCCCTGGAATGTCTTAAACATTAAGTTAAACTCTCTAATATCCGTAAAATTATGCTTTCCACAGCTAGGACAGCAAATTCCGTTTTTTTCAATATAATCCGACATTTGCTCATGTGACCAGGCATCTACAGCTCCATCTGTGGTAATTCCTTTGTCTGCCATGTAATCCTCAATCAGCTTATCAGCACGAAATCTTTCGTGGCACTCTTTACAATCCATAAGCGGATCAGAAAAACTTCCAAGATGTCCTGAAGCTACCCACGTCTGCGGATTCATCAAAATTGCACAGTCTACACCGACGTTATAGGGATTCTCCTGAATAAATTTTTTCCACCATGCCTTTTTAACATTATTCTTAAGTTCTACTCCAAGATTGCCATAATCCCATGTATTTGCCAATCCTCCATAAATCTCAGAACCAGGATATACAAATCCCCTTGCCTTTGCCAAGGCTACAATCTTATCCATTGTCTTTTCCATATTATCTTCCCTGCCTTTTTATTAATACATTTATACAACGCAAAGCCTGTCCGGTTACTTAAAAATGATAACTGCTTTATCATTTCCGCTGCAGGCAGCAATGCCGTCTTTTACTGTTACCTGTTCATTATAATAAAGAATTTCCCCTTTTACCACAACATCTGTTTTTTGAGATAATACCAGTACTTTTGCACCCTCTGTATCTGAAAGCTTTTCAAAGGATACTTCTTTTCCATCTGCGGCTTTGTAGTTCCCTTTTAATTCCGCTTCTTCTACATTGGATAAATCATCTAAAACAGAATCTAATAAATTGAAACCATTATAGCTTTCTATGTTTTTATACGCTATAACCAATTTTGCCTTATTCATATCATCTGTATCTATAGATGCCCTTTTTACAGATTTTTTCTCATGTTTATCATTATATGCATCAATCTGCTCATCGATATAGGAAGTCAAATCTTCCGCACTCACGGACATACCTTCAAAATCTTCAACAGCAACCTCTACCAAAGAATTATTTCTTTTCACAATCAATGTATTCTTATTATAATCCTTTGAATAATTAGAACATCCTGATAACACGCATATTGCCAAAGCCAGCATAGTCAAAAAATAAATTCGTTTCATTCCAGCACCTCATTACGTTTATTATAATTTTATCCTGTTTTGTATTTATAGTTTACATGAACTTATTTATTTTACAAAAGAATTCACAATATTTCAAGACATAGACGAAAGAATTTGCAAAGAGTTAAATTTTTTAGTGACAAAATGTCCAAAATATTTATCAATAACCTCATCAATTTCAGAAAACACCTGTTGTGTAACCTGAAATGCATACAGCTTATCCATTGATGCACTTAAAATATACTGCAGCGTATACACAGCCGACTCTGATATCTTTTTTGCAGCATGCTTTTCCATGCAATTCTCACATATCAAACCATTGGCAGGTAAATCAAATGCCACAACCCTTTCATGTCCGCATCTGGCACATGAAAATGCCGCCATGGTCTCCCCATCCAAAGCTAATATCTTTAATTCAAATATCCTCCGGATTAAAGGATTTGGAATCTCAGGTTTCGTCAATGCCTTCAAGGTAACATATAGCAAATTTAATATATTGACATCACCAATTCCCTCCACACAAAGATACTCTAAAACATCTCCAAAATAACTGCCATAGCAGACTCCTTCAATATCATTTTTCACATCCAAAAAATATTCCTTGATTTCTGCACCCAGCAAGCGATACGCATCAAATCCCTCTAACACCGTAAATGTCCCAAAGTTAAACGGTTCACTAATTCCGAGACATGGACTGTTAGGTTTCCTTGCTCCTCTCGCAAAAGCAGTAATTTTGCCTCGCTCCTTCGTCAAT
>JAIDHZ010000022.1 GCA_029052995.1 Lachnospiraceae bacterium
ATGAAGTATCATATGTATTAATATAGTATAGCCAAATACAACATATTATAACGTCAAATCTTATTTTATTTTAATACGGATAAGAAGAAAATGCAATTGTTTATTTTCCTAAATTAGAAAAGTAATGAACTGTATTTGTGCAAAATGCATAAACTGTATCTGTAATAATAGCTGAAATAAAATAAAAATGAGTTGTAAAGTGTTTGTGTTTGTGCTATTATTGTAATTAATTGAATTAAAATTATTTTTTTCGTACAAATGTACTATAAGGAGGGATAATAATGCAGAATTTGCCAGCAAACGTAACGCATGGTAATGATACCAATATCATTTCTATTGCGGCATCTTCTAACAAAGGAATGTTGATTCGTTTTTTGAACGAGCAGGTTGAAGAGGGTTTTTATGCGTTAGTTATTGATTATTTAAAGGATCACAATTTTGATTTGGCTAATATGCCGGTTGATGATGATGTAAGAGCACAGTGCACAAAACTATACGAATTGGCAGAATTCGTTGATGAGAATATTAAGCAGACAAACAAATATGACATTGAAGAGTGGATTGAACCATTATTCAAGTTTGTGTATGGTGATATAGACCCATCAGATACAGATGCAATTATTAATACAACCGGTATTTACAGATATAGCATTTGGTTGATTTATTTATTTCAATTAGATAAATTTTGCGAAGCAATGCGTTTAATTGGAGAACGCGTGGCACCACTGCTTATTAATACCTGTTATCAGATTCTGAATGCAGATGACAGGCCGTCTACATATGATAAGGCGGTTATGGGTTATATGGATTTGATTAATGTTGTTATGGAGATGGAATTGCCGCCAACAGCAGCGAATTCAGAAGCTTATTTGAATAATCTGGAAGTACTATATGATTATTTTGTAGAGGATACGCATGTCAGCAATGATTATAAGATTCAGTTTAGTATGGGTCTGTTTAATTCCTATATGCGAAAGCAGGATTATAATAAGGCATTTGAATTTTATGGTTTAAATGCAGAGTATATTCCTGTTGATAACAGACTTGTTTATGATAATTTTAAGGAATTAATACGTAATTGTAACAGTACACAATATACTAACGTTTTAAGCCGTTCTGTTATTTCAGCTATTTCAAAGCAGGATATTTACAATAAGAGAATTGATACATTGTTAGTTGAGGTGTGTGCATTCATTAAAAAGGTTTACAAATATATTGAAGATGAACCTATGATGAAGAAAAATCTGCAGATTTTGGGAGCAGGTTCATCTTTGAATAGCAAGAGCAATGTATTTGAAGGATTGTACGAGTATAATCTTGTATTTTATGAGTGTGGCATCAAACAGCTTGTAAATCAGGATTTATCTAATCGTTCATGGGATGAAAAGTATGAGATATTAGATATGCTTTATACCACGTTAAATGTTGTGTTTGATGGTTACAGTGTATATGAGATTTCAAATAAGATTGAGCATCAGTATGTTGAACTTACATGGGTTGGTAATTATGTAAATGCAAATCCATCAATGTTAAAGTTATTCTTCAGTGTAAAAGAGAAGATTAAGGCATTTAAGATTCGTAAGAATGCAATTATGGAAAAGAGCAAGACAAATTATGAGATTAAGCAATTATTAGAGGACCGCCAGAAGCACTTGGTATTTTTGGTGGCTGATGACATGGTTAACCGCGGATTAAATAATAAGGATCGCCAGATTCTAAGTATAGCTTATAACCCGGATAAATCAAGGAAAATGTTCCAGGATACTTATAATAGTATTGTGTTACCTTCTAAGTATGATGTTGCAAAGCAGGAGGGGGGATCTAAGTTTGGATTTGGCAGATCCTCAAATTCAGGAGCAAATGAGCTTAACAAAATGTTTGCAAATCCAGAGATTTTAGATGCACTATGTAAGTCTGAATGGCTTTGGAATCAGTATAGTGAAACGGGAAAAGATAAGCAGACGCAAGAAGAATGTACGTATAGTGTTGCATGTTTGATTAAAGTAGTTGAATTACTGATTTCACGTCAGAAAAAGGGTGCTGCTACGCCTGTTGTTCCTGAATCTACACCAAATAAACGTGTGATTATTACAAAAACCGGTAAAGTAATTGAACTTTCTGATGGAGAGGACAGCAAGCCGGTTAACAATAAGAACAATGAACCGAGTGTAATTCAGCATATTAATCATATTGAGGAGTATTTAAAGGATAGCAGCCCGGATAATATACATTATGTTAAGTCTTATATTGCGGAGTGGTTTAATCTTCTAATGCTGAACAAATTTGACAGAGGTTCTTTGCTGAATGTATTAGATGCAGACGAGGTTCGTGCAAAGACGTTACAGACAATTAAAAAGTTAAATGCAGATATGGTATCTATGTAATACTATGATATAATGTATATGAATTCGTGCTTACAGACTATTGAATTTATGTACATTATAAAATGTGCGAATGATATAGCGTACGCAAGTACATGTTTTATTCCTGCGGGGGTTATTAATGTGCTTGCGTATTATTGTGGTATCTTAAAAGCACGTAGTAATATTGGAGGATTTTATGAAAAATAATAAAGGTTTTTCGATTATCGAATTAATTATTGTAATAGTTATTATCGCAGTTTTGGGAAGTGTATTTACACCATTACTGGTAAAATATATTTCTAAAGCACGCCTGAGTACTGATATTGATACGGCAGGTAAAATATCAAGTGCAATGGAAAGAGCTTTATCAAATGAAAAGGTACGTGATAATGCAGTAATACATGTTGGTGATCCGCACCCGGTAAATGATATAGATGGAGGCGAATTTAGGAATGAAGTTTTTAATATTTTAAATGTTGATGCGATAAAAGGAAAAATTAGAAAAGATGTGGATGGTAATTTATTGGAAAATGGCACCCCGGCATTTTATTACACATTAGATACTTCGAAAAATAAAATTGTAATATATTATGGAGGAAAAACAGAGGATTACCAAATATATCCTATAACAGGAAAAAAATTGCTGGATTATTAGTTTTTGACGCAGTAATAAAAAAATTACAAAAATTTATTTTTTTTGTTGACAAATAGAAGTTTATTTGGTATATTAGTATCTGTCGTTAGGACATGCGCGAGTGGCTCAGCGGTGGAGCACCTCCTTGCCAAGGAGGGGGTCGCGGGTTCGATCCCCGTCTCGCGCTTTTATTATTAAAAGCCCTGAAAGCTTATGGTATGAGTTTTCAGGGCTTTTTGTGTTTGGTAAAAGATTGGATTTGTTGTCAGCCATTGCTTCACGAATTTTCATTCATTAAAGCGACAGCACCATTTTGCATCTTATTACCAGAACCGGTTGCCACAATTGTGGCAATTGTGTCTGTCATGGCGCTCATCACGTCTGTCATGGCGCTCATCACGTCTGTCATGACGCTCATCACGTCTGTCATAACGCTCATCACGTCTGTCATAACGCTCATCACGTCTGTCATGACGCTCATCACGTCTGTCACGATGCTCATCGCGTCTGTCGTGATGCTCGTCGTGTCTGTCACGATGCTCGTCATGTCTGTCATTTCTGCAATCATGGTCACAGTGACTAGGCGGGCATGAAGGGCATACCCGTCTGCGGGAGATATCTTCGTCAAAATTATAAGGCATAAAAAACTCCTTTTTTGTTAAAATATGCAGATAGATGACGACATGTGTACAAGATAATAAATATAACTTCATATTAAAAAGAAAACAATAGGTTTTTGGCAGTTTTAAAATGTACAAAAACATATTTTGGACACAAATTGAGTATATAGTTTATTAAGATTATATTTAGAAGAGGAAGCGGATTATGAGACAAAAAACGGATTTTCGTCAAAAGGCGGTGCAGTTTATGCAAGGCAGATATGGAGTGGATCAATTTTCAAATTTTTTGGTTTGGGCAGGTGTGAGCCTGTCACTTATTACATTACTTGTAAGACAGCCAGTTTTGATGTTTACGAGCTGGGTTTTAATTATTTATGCCTATGTGCGTATATTTTCCAAACAAATAAATAAACGTTATGCACAAAATCAAAAGTTTTTAGACATAACCTTTCCAATTGGGAATGTATTTGCTAAAATAAGATATCGAATTAAGTATGGAAAAAATGCAGAAAAGCCTTACCATATATATCGATGTAGAAAATGCGGACAAAAAATCCGGATTCCAAAAGGAAAAGGAAAAATAATGGTGACCTGTCCAAAATGTAAATATCAGTTTAAAAAGAAAAGTTAAAGAGGAACAAAATAATATGTTTGGTTATATAGTGGTGAATCGTCAGGAACTCCGAATTAAGGAATATGACAGATATCGGGCTTATTATTGTGGATTGTGTAAGACATTGCAATCACATTGTGGAATAAGAGGACAGCTTTCCTTAAGTTATGATATGACTTTTCTTGCTGTTTTGTTAAGCGGCCTTTATGAACCGGAACAAAGGCAGGCAAGGGAGAGGTGTATTGTGCATCCTGCAAAGAAACATATTGTTTTATATAATGAAATTATGGATTATGTGGCAGACATGACGTTACTTTTAGCATGGTATAAGTGTCAGGATGATTATATAGATGAACGGAAGCTAAATAAGGCATGTTATGGAAGAATGATTCACAGTAAGACAAAACAGATTTGCAAACAATATTCCAGACAGGCGGAAACCGTAAAAAAACAGATGCAAAAGTTATCGGAACTGGAAAAAGCGGGCTCAACAGATCTTGATGCAGTATCCGGCTGCTTTGGAACCCTGCTTGGAGAAATTTTTGTATACCTAAAAGATGAATGGGAACAATATCTCAGGAATGTTGGATTTTATATTGGAAAGTATGTATATCTTATAGATGCGTATGATGATATGGACCAGGATGCAAAAAAGGACTGCTATAATATATTAAAGAGTAAAAACGATATGCCGGGGTTTGATGACTGGATAAAGGAGCTGCTTGTTTTGCTTGCTGCTTCTTTTGCAAAGGAATTTGAAAAACTTCCAATTATTGAAAATGTAGAAATTTTAAGAAATATTATATATTCTGGTATTTGGACAAGGTATCAGATGGTTCGAAATAAGAGAGAGGGAAAGACAGATGAAGAATCCCTATGATATATTAGGTGTGTCCACAAACGCATCTGAGGACGAAATTAAAAAAGCATATAGAAATCTGAGCAGGAAGTATCACCCGGATGCAAATGTGAATAATCCAAATAAAGAACAGGCAGAAGAGCGGTTTAAAGAGATACAGCAGGCCTATCAGGCAATTATGGATGGTAAAGCAAATGCGTATGGGAAAAGCGGCTATGGAGGTACAGCCGGTGGTAATTATGGATACGGTGGTTTTGAAGATATATTTGGTGCCGGTGGTCCGTTTGGTGGAAGAGGACACAGTAATCAGTATGCTGATGATCCGGAATTCGCTCATTTACAGGCTGCATATACTTATGCAAAAAATGGTGATTATCAGGCAGCTCTTCGTATATTGGATGAAATGCAGAATCGAAGCGGAAGATGGTATTTTATATCGGCGGTTGCTAATTATGGAATTAACAATCAGGCAAAGTCTCTGGAGCATATTCATATTGCCATGAGGATGGAGCCTGGAAATATGGAATATCAGCAGTTTTATAATGTTATGCAAAGAGGAGGAACGTGGTATGCCGGGCGGGGAATGGATTACGGAATGCCGGCTGCTGTAGACAGTGATTTTTGCTGTAAGCTGTGCCTTGCTAACTTATTTTGTAATTTGTGTTGCGGCAGAGGGTGCTGTTTCTAAATTTATGGATATATTATGTAGAAATGAGGGAAGATATGGATAAGAGAGATGATTATAAAGATTATGACAGCTCCTTTTTTGCGATGATGTCAAGAATGAAGTATATTAACCGGTGGGCTCTGATGCGGAATTCCTACCCTGAAAATATTAGTGAGCATTCTTTGGAAGTCGGAATGATTGCACATGTTCTTGCTTTGATAAGCAATAAGCAGTATGGGAATCATCTAAATGCAGAGCGGGCTGCACTAATTGGATTGTATCATGACTGCACAGAGATTATAACAGGTGATATGCCGACACCGATAAAATACTATAATACGGATACAAAGGAAGCTTATAAAAATGTGGAAATGCAGGCAGCAAGGGAATTGTTATCTATGTTGCCGGATTATTTGTATGAGGAGTATGTAAGTATTCTGTTTCCGCAGGAGGAGGAAGAATATTTGTGGAAATTGGTGAAGGCGGCAGACAGATTATCTGCTTATATCAAATGCTTAGAAGAAGAGAAAGCAGGCAATAGGGAATTTACCAGTGCCAAATCTGCGATTTATGCAAAATTAAAAGACATGGACTTGCCGGAAGTCAGGGTTTTTTTGAATGATTTCTCAGGAGCATATAAGAAAACCTTAGATGAACTGTGAAAAAAACAATAAAATTCAATTGGATTCGTAGACAGGATAAGGAAAAAAGTGTATAATATTCTTGGAAGAAGATACATATGCATACAGGAAAAAGCTGTCTGCATGGCATATAATTATGGGATGAATGGGAGGGCTTATTTTATGAAAAACATTTTATTTGTGGCATCAGAATCTGTGCCGTTTATTAAAACAGGTGGTCTTGCAGACGTTGTGGGAGCACTGCCAAAGATGTTTCCTAAGGAAGAGTATGATGTTCGTGTAGTTATTCCCAATTATACATGTATTCCTTGGGAGTATAGAGAAAAATTTCGGTATATTCATCATTTTTATATGGATTTGGGGAATCGTTTTACAGATGTGCACGTAGGTATTATGACATGTGAATTAGATGGAATTACGTATTACTTTATTGACAACGAGTATTATTTTTCGGGATGGGCACCATATGGAACCATACGGTTTGACATTGAGAAGTTTACGTTTTTTAGTAAAGCGGTGCTTGCTATTTTGCCGGTTATCAATTTTAAGCCGGATGTGATTCACTGCCATGACTGGCAGGCTGCACTTGTTCCTGTTTATTTGAGGACATTGTATAGAGACAATGGATTTTTTGCAGGGACAAAGACAATTATGACAGTTCATAATCTGAAGTTCCAGGGAGTTTGGGATGTAAAGACATTTAAGTATATTTCCGGACTTCCGGATTATGTATTTACCCCTGACCGCATGGAGTTTTACAAAGACGGAAATATGTTAAAGGCGGGTATGATTTATTCTGACTATATTACTACAGTTAGTGATACTTATGCAGGAGAGATTCAGTCTCCTGAATATGGTGAAAATTTAGATGATGTACTGAGATTCCACAATAACAAACTTTGCGGCATTGTGAATGGTATTGATTATAATGTATATGATCCGAATCAAGATGAGAAGCTGTTTAAAAACTATAATATCAGAAGTTACAAGAAGGGCAAAGCTGCTAACAAGATGGAATTGCAGAAAGAGCTTGGGCTGCCGGTTGATGAGAACAAATACATGATTGGCATGATTTCCCGTTTGACAGATCAAAAGGGGCTTGATTTGATTGACTGGGTAATGGAGGGAATTGTAGATCCGTTTGTTCAGTTTGTTGTTATTGGAACCGGTGAATCGAAATATGAGAATATGTTTAAGCATTATCAGTGGATATATTCTGACAGAGTATCAGCCAATATCTTTTATTCTGACGAGAGGGCCCATAAGTTATATGCGGCGGCAGATGCCATGCTGATGCCTTCCCGCTTTGAACCCTGTGGGCTGACACAGTTGATTTCTTTTCGTTATGGTACGGTACCGATTGTAAGGGAAACCGGTGGATTGAAGGATACGGTTGAGCCGTATAACGAGTATGAGGGTACAGGTACCGGATTTTCATTTACGAATTATAATGCAGATGAGATGCTGAAGGTGATTAATTATTCCAAGGAGATTTATTACGACCATAGAGAGGATTGGAATAAGATGGTACTCCGTGGAATGAAAGCAGATTTTTCATGGGATAAGTCTGCGGTGAAATATATGGAACTTTACAGCAAGGTGCTTGGATGGTAAGATATACTAATTGTAATTTTAGGAAAAAGGTATTGTAAATTGAATTATCAAAATCCGGGTATATATACATGTATTTAGTCATGGTTAGTATACCCGGTTTTTCTTTTGGATATATTTCACATGGGGTATGGAAAAATTTACTTATCTATGCTATACTCTTGCATGTGAAAAATTGAGGATTAGAAAGCGGTTTTGGGCAGATAATTATAATTTGGAGTGGTGCTTGTCTGACATAAGCCGATAAAAGGAGAGAAAACAATGATTGACATTAAATTTTTACGGGAAAATCCAGATATTGTAAAGCAGAATATCACAAATAAGTTTCAACAGGACAAGGTGCCTTTAGTAGATGAAGTAATAGAACTTGATAAAAAAAGCAGGGAGGCGAAGGGAAAAGCAGATGCGCTTCGGGCTGACCGCAATAAGATTTCAAAGCAGATTGGTACGTTGATGGCGCAAGGCAAAAAGGAGGAGGCCGAGGCAACTAAGAAGCTTGTGACGGAGCGTTCTGCCGAGCTTGCAGCTTTGGAAGAGCAGGAAAAGGAATATCAGACAAGAGTGAATGAAATCATGATGGTAATTCCCAATATAATTGACCCTTCAGTTCCGATTGGTAAGGATGACAGTGAAAATGTGGAGCTTGAAAAGTTTGGGGAACCGGTTGTTCCAGACTTTGAGATTCCTTATCATACAGAGATTATGGAGAAATTTAACGGTATAGATTTGGATGCGGCAGGACGGGTTGCCGGTAATGGGTTTTATTATCTTATGGGTGATATGGCAAGGCTTCATTCTGCGGTTATTTCCTATGCAAGGGATTTTATGATTGACAGGGGATTTACTTATTGTGTGCCGCCGTTTATGATTCGTTCCAATGTGGTAACTGGAGTTATGAGCTTTGCGGAAATGGATGCAATGATGTATAAGATTGAGGGTGAAGACTTATATTTGATTGGAACCAGCGAACATTCCATGATTGGCAAATTTATTGATACTATTATCAAGGAGGAACAGTTACCTAAGACACTGACAAGTTATTCGCCCTGCTTCCGTAAGGAAAAGGGGGCGCATGGCATTGAGGAGCGCGGAGTGTACCGGATTCACCAGTTTGAAAAGCAGGAAATGATTGTGGTATGCAGACCTGAGGAAAGTCCGATGTGGTTTGAAAAATTGTGGCAGAATACAGTGGATTTATTCAGAAGTCTGGATATTCCGGTTCGCACATTGGAGTGTTGTTCCGGTGATTTGGCGGACTTGAAAGTGAAATCTATTGATGTGGAAGCATGGTCTCCAAGGCAGAAGAAGTATTTTGAGGTGGGAAGCTGTTCCAATCTTGGAGATGCCCAAGCAAGAAGGCTTAAGATACGTGTGGAGGGCGAGCAGGGAAAATATTATGCGCACACCCTGAATAATACAGTAGTTGCACCTCCACGTATGCTGATTGCATTTTTAGAGAATAATTTAAATGCAGATGGAACTATTAATATTCCCGAAGCACTACAGCCATATATGGGTGGCAAGAGTAAGATTGAGTAATAGTAATAGAAATGCACAAACACAGGGCGTTGTTAGAAATATTTGCCTGATATGTTTGTGCATTTTTATGATTTACGCTTTATTCTCTTTATTATGATGCTAATGATTTTTGATAATAGTGATAACAGAAACATTCCGGCAAAAATAATACTTGCTAACAAGGAATACATAAATTCGTTAAAATATGTCAATCCTGGCATCATTCCATATCCGGGCAGGCTGTCATAGTAGAACATTATACCAATAGCCGCTAGACTTGCTATAATTGCAATTATAGATGTATATAACCAATATTTCTGCTTCTTTTTTCTTATAAATTGATATAACAATATGATC
>JAIDHZ010000220.1 GCA_029052995.1 Lachnospiraceae bacterium
GTGGAGGAAAGATATATAGCATATATCAAATAATTGTCTTTTATGTATAATATTAAAAATGAGATGGAAAGAACACAGATGCAATTGCGAGAAGTTCTTACATATAATGATAAGATCAGCAATACAAAAATAATTGTCAGTATGGTAGGAGTTGGTCTGTTTTTTTATAATCGCAAGCATGATACGGTGATTGGGTGGTGTATATTTATAGGTCTTTGCGTATTATTTGTGTATTTGTTTTTGCTTAATGAGAGCAGACATAAGCAAATAGAACACTTAGAAGCAAGAAGTCAAATCTTAAATAGATATCATTTGCGTAGTATCGGTGAGTGGAAAGAGTTTGAGGACACGGGAGAGGAATATCTTACTGAAAATTCATATTTGGAAAAAGATTTAGATATTTTGGGAGCAAGCTCATTGTTTCAATATTTATGTGTGGCAAATACAGTTCAAGGAAAAAGAAAACTTGCAGAGTATTTGATGCAACGTAAGGTGGATTCTCGAAAAAATAAAGAGAGAGTATCAGCGGTTAAGGAATTGATTGATAAATTTGAGTTTCGATTAAGACTTGAGACATGGGGATATTTAAGTAAAGAAAAAAAGAGACATAAAAATGATGAGTGGTATTACAATTTTATAAATGATTTGGAGACGGATGATGGTGTAGAACGTGGATTATTTTATAATGTTCTTGGGTTTTTCCCTTTAGTAGGAGTGTTTGTTTTTTTGTTTGTGTATCAGACACATTCAAATCATGCACTTGTTTTTATAATTTTATTTTTAGAAATGATAATTTCATATTATATATCATATAAAAACAGAATGTGCATTGATAGGATGGAACAGTTTTGTATGGGATTAGAAAATATGGTCGGAATGGCAGAGTGTATTGCCACAGAGCCGTTTCAATCAAAAATGCTTAAGGATATGCAATCAGAAATAAATAGCAATGCAGATTTAATATCTGGCATACATAAATTAAGTAAGATAAAAGAGGCATTTTCTGTGCGTAGGAATTTGTATATACATGTGTTCCTGCAAATGTTTTTGATGTATGATTTACAATGTATTAACCAACTGGAAAAATGGAAGAAGGTTTATGGAAAGAACTTTCAAAAATTATTCAATGTAATAGGAGAAGTAGAAGCGCTTCTCTCTCTTGGAGTTATGGCGTTAAATCGGGAGGTCACATTTGCAGATGTGAGTGAAAGTTGTACGCCGGTGTTTTTTGCAAGAGAAATTTATCATCCGTTGATTGATCCGGAAAAGGTCGTTTCAAACTCAATCAATGTATCAAAAGGCATCAATATCATTACTGGCTCTAATATGTCCGGAAAATCCACTTTTATGAGAACAGTGGGTATCAACATGGTTTTAGCATATGCAGGTTCTCCGGTATGTGCAAAAGAAATGAGCGTATCGTTGATGGAGTTATATACATGTATGCGTGTGTCGGATGATGTTTTTCAAGGTAGATCATCATTTTACGCAGAAGTGTTACGAATCAAAACGATAATAGATGCGTCTAAAGGAATAACGCCAATATTTGTTATTATAGATGAGATATTTAAAGGAACAAATTCGATTGACCGGATAACGGGAGCTAAAGAAATAATAAAGCACTTGAATAAGCCACAGGTTATGCTATGGGTATCAACGCATGATTTGGAAATCTGCTCACTGATAGAGGAAAATGAAGTATCGGGGAATAATTATCACTTTTTGGAAACATATAAGGATAACAAAATCATATTTGACTATAAGATTAAAAAAGGAAAATGTAAGAGTAGAAATGCAAAATACATATTAAAAATGGCAGGACTGCTTGACTAAAAATATAGAGGTTGTAGTTGAATGTATTGAAAATAATTACGAAGAATGGCAGAGGATGATTAAATAATGGCAAAATTAAGACTAAAGAAGACAATTTTGGAGATAGAGGATAATCAATTGAAAGAAAACGATCCTCCGTGTACGAAGGATACATATAAAAAATTGATGAATGCCGGTTACTCAAGTCGGAAGCAAAGGATAAAATTGAGCAGTTGTACTGACGGAAATTTATGATATTTTTATGGTGACATTTTGCATGAGGCATGTCAAAACACATCTGCCTTATTTCTGTACATTCATCTCAGATTATGTTATATTAAATGGGTAACTAACCTATCTAAATGACATTGCATATCAGATATGATGAATTGCGCTGATGCGCAAGCAGGTCATCAATTTTCTTCGAAAATTGGTGACATATGATATAGTAAATTCGAAAAGGCATTTGAATATTGACAGATGCCAAAAGTACTTTGGAGGAGACTTATGAAAAAGCACAAATTACCTTTTTTAGTGACCAGTATGCTAATTGGATTGATTCCCTTATTTGTAGCGTCAGCTACGATTTCTTTGGTAGCGATTTATAAAATGAAAAGCAATTTGGAAGAAGATGTATATTTACGTTTGCAGGCAGCTTCTGCAGCAGTCAGGGAATATTTTGAGTGGGATATCCATGAAGATATTCTGGAGGTAGATGATGCCAGTTTGGCTTTTATTGATAGCTACTCCAATCAGGATATTGAGCTTACACTGTTTCTTCAGGATGTAAGATTTATTACATCCATTTATAAGGAGGACGGTGAACGTAATATTGGGACAAAGTCTTCAGAGGGAATTTGGGAGACTGTCAAACAGGGGAAAGACTATTATGCTGCCGGGACTGTAATTGGAGGCAAGAAATACTATGTTTGTTATATTCCTGTTTACGGCAGTTCAAATGAAATCGTCGGTATGGCATTTGCCGGGATACCGGAATCAATTGTAGGAGACAATATTGCAGGCAATACAAAAACTATAGTGTTTGTATTCGTATGCGTGGCGGCGATTTGTGCGGCGGCAATTATATGTGTTGGATTAAAAATAAGAAAACCGATTGTCGGGATAGCCGATTATACGCATTTGCTGTCAAGAGGCAGTTTGGGTGTTGATATAGCCAATGCATCAGCTATTAAGGAAATTTCGACGCTGATAGATTCTGCGGAAAGTCTTCAGGGTAATTTAAAAAATATTATTTCAAAAGTGGATGACAAGACAGAAAGACTGAATAAGAATGTAAAAATGATTCATAGTGGTATTCAGACGTCTAATGAAGCAACCGAAGGTATTGTAGTTGCCGTAAATGAATTATCGAAAGGTTCTGTACATATTGCGGAATCGGTTCAGAGCACGGCAGAATCCATGCAGAATGTGGGGGAAAGTATACTTTCTATTGCTGAAAGTGCGGTGGCAACGGAAAAAAAGGCCCAGGAAATAGAAACTATTAGTAGTGAGGCAAAGGATAATTTGGCCCTTTTAATGGATGCAAATAAAAACACGGTTAAGATATCTGAAGATGTTGTAATGGGGATTGATGAGGCGAATGAAGCAATTGAACATATCAGAAAGGCTGCAGATGCAATTACAAGCATTGCGAGCCAGACCAGTATGTTGGCATTGAATGCATCCATTGAAGCTGCAAGAGCAGGGGAAGCAGGCTCCGGTTTCTCAGTCGTTGCCACATCTATACAGACTTTGGCTGGGGAATCCGACAGATCGGCAAAAGAAATTAAAACTATTATAGATGAAATTATAGAGAAATCCCGAAACAATGTGCAGCTTGCAAATCACATTAAAGAAGCGGTTGATTCAGAAGGAAATGCACTGGCTACGGTAAGTGACAGTTTTGATAAGGTTAATGATAAAATCCACATTACCGTGGATAACATTCATGATATATCAAAGGAAATAGATGCCCTCAATCAGGATAAGGAAAAGGTGCTTGAGGAAGTACGCAGCCTGTCTGCTGTATCGGAGGAAAATACTGCAAGTTGTGAGGAAACGACAAACTCCATAAAAGAGCTGCGGGAAAATATTGAAATGATAAGCTGCCAAACAACGGATACCAATAACATATCGGAAGAATTAAAAGAAGCTGTTGCCTATTTTGAACTTTGATTTTGTATGGTCAATTTATTTTACATCATAGCCTTTTTCAGCAAGAAGTTTCATATGATATGATGTTGTATAATATTGACACAACAGCCGGATGGGTTTTCGGCTGTGAAAAGACGCTCACAAACGAGAAAGGAAAGAGATACTACCGCCTTCTGTGGGAGTAATATTTTGGCTATTATTGCGGAAAGGAGTAATAAAGGTATGAAAACCAGAAAAACCAGTATTTCTACACAGCTGTTTCTCTTTATTTTGGGTGCTTCCCTTGTCGTAGCCCTGATTGTAGGAGGTGTTTCTTATTTTACAATGGGACGCTTTTTAAGGCAGAAGACGATGGGGAATGTAATGGAAATTGCGGTGATTGCTGCTGAAAATGTGGATGGAGAGACTTTTTTGAAGGCAATGGAGGGCGATGAAGAAGCTCTGTTGGTGGTTAAAGATTCCCTCAGCTTTTTTCTGTAGGGAGATTCGGTAAGCTATGTCTATACTCTCATGCCAAAAGATGAAAGCAATTTTCAGTTTGTTGTAGATACGGACCCGGATGATCCCGGAGAATATGCCGAGGATTATGAGGCGCAGGATGCCATGTTTGAGGCGATGGAGGGAAAAGCAAGTGTAACGCAGGAAGCATTTACCGATGAGTGGGGAACATTTTACAGTGGTTATGCGCCGATTGTACAGAATGGAAAAACACTGGGGATTGTGGCAGTCGATTATGAGGCATCATCGATACGGATCTCCTTAAATTATCTGATACGCAATATTTTATTTTCGGTGGCAATCGGTATTCTCTTTGCGGTTATCGCAGCAGTGATTTTAGCTGTCAGAATGAGGTGCAATTTCAGAAAGGTAAATGACAAGATTCTTGAGGTGGTCTCGGATGATGGAGATTTGACAAAGGTGTTAGATATTACTTCCGGTAAAGCATTGAAAAGATACCGGAATATCTGTTACAAATCAAGTAATACGAAGGTTGCAACCGTCACAAAGAAAGGTGTAATCAAAGCAAAGGCAAAGGGAGCAGGAATCGGTCGCTATCTGTTTGCGACGGAAAATGCCACTTATGTGATTATGTATGCTACTGATGTGCAGTATGATCCGGCAGATAAAGAACAGGAAAGCACTTATCAAAAAATGATGTCTGAAATCAGGGATATTCAGTTTGTAGCCAACAATATATTTGAAAATATTACAGACAACGCAATCCCGATTTATGGAATTTTCCAACATCATCATTATACTATGGCATTCAATTTCTTGCAATAAAGCAATATTTAATATAAGATAAAAAAGTCGGGTGGCGTAACACCCAAAGGAGGAAACGCAACAATGAATAATAAATCATTTGACGACAAAAGAATTGCTCACGGCTATGCATCTGACAGACCTTGGCTGCATAAGTTTGTCATAGAACGTTTGAAATCCGACTTAAATATAACAAAAGCCTTTTATAATGGACTTGACGTCGGTTGCGGCGCAGGGTTGTCAACCAGAGCCTTAAAGCTTATATGCGATAACGTAACAGGAACTGATATTTCAGGCGAAATGATTCAGGTATGCTTAGATACATACGCTGCCTCGGAATTTACTTTTTATACGGCGAAAGCTGAGGAATCGCTCCTTCCCGAAACGCCATACGATATCGTAACCGCAGCGGGAGTCATTAACTGGGTGGATAAGGACAAATTCCTCAAAAACATGAGCCTTGTAATGGCAAAAAAATCTATGCTTATCATATATGATTTCTGGATATCGGATAAAATGTCGGAAAATGACGCCTATACGGAATGGTTCCACAATCTGTATCTGACCAATTTCCCAAAACCTCCGCGAAATGAAGATGTGTGGCGTCAAAGCGACATGCCTGAGGAATTTATCATAAAAAAGCAGGTAACATATCAGATACAGCATGAATTTGCCTTAGAATCCTTTATACGTTTTATGATGACGCAGTCGAATGTTAATTCGCAGATACAAAATCATCAAAAAACAGAGTCGGAAATTTATGACCTAATGGATCAAACCCTGTCGCCGATATTCCATGGGATCAATCAGACACTAATTTTCGATGCATACAGTTGGTATATAGAACGGAGATAAACGATAATATTTACAGCTTGAATCCACCTGAAACATGGGTAAGAATGAATTAGTTAAGAATGACAGAGTGACGATTATCTCGCCCCTCTGTCATTTTTTTGTGAATTATGCTTTGAAGTTCTGTTTGACATTTTTTCTTTTTGGGTTTTTAGCAACCGTTCATGTACACTTTCCTTTTGATAATTCTGTGATTTTTTCCCATAGCTTTCTTCCCACTTATTAGCTTTATCCTGATAATAGGTATAAGTCTTTTTAACTGTGGCATAGGCTTTGGAGAAATTATGTCCCGTATTGAATCCATACCGTTCCGGCTGACTGGCAAATATATCAAATGATTCCTTTATGCGGTCAGTGATGTATTCTTTCTTTATCTGTTGTATCTCCTTTTCGGAAATACCGCTTACAATCGCTCTGTCAACCTCACGATTCCAACGCATACGCTTTTCATTATCTGTCTGTATCTGCTCCGTTTTTGGATTATTTTTTCCTATCTTCTTGGTGGCAAGATATAATCAATTGCTGTTAAATACATGGGGTTTTTCTTTGTCATCTTTTACAAGAAGATTGATAAAGTCAGTATGGCATGACTTTGCCCCCTGCAATGGGTGTATTTCGCTCTCAAACGCCGAGGGCTTAATAAAGAGAAGAATCCTTTCTAAAAATATTTGAATTGTGCCTGTAAAAAATATCGTTATGATAGTAAAAAGTGATGTCATTCGTCTTAAAATGATGGCAAAAAATGATGCCGCATATGATAGTGAAAAATGCTGCCATGACAAAGGACAATGCGGAAAATGCCGCACTCGTCCAGACAATGGGGTTTGAATCAAATAAGGAATATAACGAGATTATGTTCCTTAGAGAAATCACCCACACTGTAAATATGTTTAATGATATGGGCGACATTGTGAGTTTAAGCTATCAACTATTTATTATTTGATGTACTATGTACTATAT
>JAIDHZ010000221.1 GCA_029052995.1 Lachnospiraceae bacterium
ATCTATATGTATACAATTCGTCAATACATATTATTCAGTGACAAAAATCAAATTTAAAAATACTCATCCACGTATTCTTCAAACTGTTCTTCCGTCATTAAAACCTGTCTTGGCTTTGTTCCCTCTTCCGGTCCAACTACACCTGCCTCATGGAGCTGGTCCATAATTCTGGCGGCTCTGTTAAATCCAATTTTAAACATCCGCTGCAGCATGCCAATGGAGGCTTTGTTTTTCTCAATAATAAACTTTCCAGCCTGAACAAAATAATCGTCTTTTCCATCATTGCCATTGTTATCCATGGCTACAGACCCACCATTTGCCGATGCTGTTGTAATCTGGTTTGCAACCTCTTCGTTATAGGTTGTATCACTATTATTTGCCTTTAAAAATTCCACAACATTTACAACTTCATCATCTGATATGTAAGCCCCCTGCACACGAAGTGGTTTAGGGTACATTGTTGGGTAAAACAGCATATCTCCATTTCCAAGAAGCTTTTCCGCACCAACACTGTCAATAATTGTTCTGGAGTCCACACCGGAAGATACAGAAAGAGCGATTCTTGATGGTATATTTGCCTTAATCAGTCCTGTTACAACATCAACCGATGGCCGCTGAGTTGCGATAACTAAATGTATGCCTGCGGCACGGGCAAGCTGCGCAAGCCGTACAATTGCTTCTTCCACCTCTGCCTTTGCCACCATCATCAAATCTGCAAGCTCATCCACTATAATAACAATCTGTGGCATCTTTTCCAATGTCTGCTCCTCTTCCGGTATTTGGCCCGATTTACGAAGCTCCTGTAGTTTTGCATTATACCCCTGAATATTACGCACATTGTAATCAGAAAACATCTGATAACGCTTTGTCATCTCCGCTACAGCCCAATTAAGTGCCCCGGCAGCCTTTTTAGGATCTGTTACAACAGGAGTCAGCAAATGAGGAATGCCATTATATACCTTTAATTCCACCTGTTTAGGGTCTATCAAAATCATCTTGACCTCATCAGGTGAAGCCTTATATAAAATACTCATAATCAATGTGTTGGTACAGACAGATTTGCCGGAACCGGTTGCCCCAGCAATAAGCAGATGAGGCATTTTTGCAATATCTTCTACTACAACATTTCCCTCAATATCCATACCAACTGCAAATGCAATTTTAGACGGATGTTTGATAAACTTATCCGTATCAATCAGTTCCCTAAAGCCCACTCCACTTCTTGTTTCATTTGGAATCTCAATTCCGACAGCTGACTTACCGGGAATCGGTGCCTCAATACGAATGCTCTGTGCTGCTAAATTCATCATAATATCGTCTGCTAGACCCGTAATCTTACTTACCTTGACCCCCTGCTCCGGAACCATTTCATAACGTGTAACAGAAGGACCGCAGCTATAATTAGTCATGCTTACATTTACACCAAAACTCTTTAAAACCTCCTGAAGCTTCATAGCATTCTTACGAATTGTATCTTCCTTCGCTGCTGCCATGGTCTTTCCCTTTTTCAATAATTCAAGCGGCGGAAATTTGTAATTGTTTTCACTGACGCTTATAACCTTGGCAGAAACATTTTCCACTGCCTTTGAAGTCTTATTTTCCATTTCAGAAATATCATTTGAGAATCCCTTTTTTTCGCTGTTTTCCTTAACATCGTAAACC
>JAIDHZ010000222.1 GCA_029052995.1 Lachnospiraceae bacterium
TCGCCTGCTTTGGACAAATGTTTATACACCGATAACACATGGTACATCTATCTTCTGCCTTGGCAATATTGTTTTCAATATTCAGATTTTTCATCGGATTTTGTATTGCATGAAGTTTCCATTCCCTCATTTCACTTTATCTTTATTTTACTACTCCGAAAACTTTACCAGACAATCCTTTCTCATAAAAGCAATTCCATACTTATGCACCAGTTCATATCCGTCATCATGAATCTCTTTGATATAATTCCTGTCTTCAATCTGCTGTATGGCTTCCTCTGCTTTCTTTTCCAATTCCCGAATGTTTCCGGCTATCTTAAATTCCACCACATAGGCTGCCTTTCTTCTTGAAACCGGCTTGATAAACAAGTCACTCCTGCCACGTCCACCCTCTCTGTTGGACTTCACCGTATACCATTTCATTCCTGATAAGATTCCCGCCAAAAATCCGTGGTAAAAGCTTTCATATGCATCATTAAAACTGATGGTTTCCATTAAAAGCTCCCCGATTTCCTCCTCCATTTTCTCTGCGTCATGGCTGATTACCGCCTGAAACAGCTCCGTTCTGTCCTTTGCATGCACCTTTTCATCAAACCATGATAACACCTTTGTCCGAAAAATGTATTTTACCTCTGCATTTGGAATAGTCAGTTCCACATACTGCCTACTTGTTTTTTCATCCATCCACAGCTTCCCCTTTTTTAGATATCCGGTAAAAAACAGAAAATTCCACAGATTATCCATAGTCTTGTAAATCTCATCATAGGTGATATTCTCATGGACCGGCTTTGTAATGGTTCCACCCTCAATCAACGCTTCAATCTCTTTTTTCGTGTCCTCGTCTGCCATCTCAATCAGACTTCTCACTATGCTGTTGGAGCTGGTATTTGCCCAGTAGGATGAGGGCAGGCAATTGACGTCTCCAATAAGGTCATACATCAGTTTAATCACACTCCATGGATTATACACATTTGCATTTCCAAACAGATAACCCTTATACCATTTTTTAAAAACGTCATATTTTCCCGGCATATCGTAATCATAGCAAATCCTTCGTACCTCTTCATCAGTAAAGCCAAAATACTCTCCAAAATTATTATTTAATATAGAAATAATATTTAGATTGTTCATCCCAGTAAAAATACTCTCCTTGCTGATACGAAGGCAACCCATAATCACAGCAAACTCTAGACTGCTGTTAGTCTTTAGTGCCGACTCAAATAAGGATCGAATAAATCCAATCATCTCCTCATAGAATCCTTCCATAAATGCATTTTCCAACGGTACATCATACTCATCAATCAGGATAATCGCCTTTTTGCCGTGAACCATTTCCAAGCATTTTGATAAAAACTCCAGTGCTTTGGAATAGTCAATCCCCTTGGCGGTTCCGTTCATAATGGATTCATATTTTTCTTTTTTTGCCGGTGTCATTGCTTCTTCCTGCAAAACATATATGTGCCGGTCATACTCCTTTTGTATCTCGTCCACAAGACTTGCATATGCCATCCGGAAATCCGGCTGTTTTCCTGATTTCAATGACAGACTAATCACAGGATACTGTCCCATATATGAGAGATACATCTCTCCCGCCTGCATAATTTTCTTTCCTTCAAAAAGATAGCGGTTATCCTTCTTCTCTCCCTTCCGGTCTCTGGCATCCTCAAAAAAGTACTGTAAAATACTAAGGCTTAGTGTTTTACCGAAACGCCTTGGACGGGTAAAGAGATGAACATCTCCCTTTTTGTCTAACAGTTCCTTTATAAACAATGTCTTATCAATAAAATAATATCCCCTGGTAATTAACTTTTCATAATCGTCAACTCCCACTGGCAGTGGCAATGTCTTATAATCCATATGGCAGTACCTCCGTTTCCTTACTCTGTCCTGTTCCCTTTTCCGTAGTATAACACAAAAAAACTTTATCTGGCGATTGTTTGTATGTTTTAAGTTTATATTATAAACTCCTCAACATAATATATTATAATGTTGGGGTCAAAAGGTATTTTGCCCATTGTTTCATTTTACCTTTTTATTATTTTCTGATTGGAAGATAAAAGCTGATTTCCGAATGTAGGGACAATGTAAAAGTATTCTTGCAGGAGAGATTTAATGGCTATCCGGAGGATTACTTCGAAGATTTTAAAGGGAATCCGGACGATTTAATTGGCAATGAATCCCAAGGAGATTCCCTTTCACATTTTAACTGCTATATTTGCTATGAGGATAATGAAATTGGAAAGGATTCATTGCTTTTGAAAAGAAGATACATTTTGACGTATATGTAGATCAGGGAATTGAATTTGGTAAGTATTTCCAATCATATCAAGAATTCTTTTTAATTCTTTTGACTTCTTTTATTGGAACGTTCAGCCGGATATCCTGCGCATGTTTTTCCAAAGCCGCATTAAATTCCATAAAACTCTTTTTGCTTTCAATAGGAATCCACCCTATCTTTTCACCTTTATCATTCAACAAATCAATATCAAATACTTTGTCAAAAAGATTAGCTGTTTCATCACTTCTACTTGATGCATAACAGGTCATAGCAATATCAGAAATACGGTAAATACGATAATCCGTCTCACCTTGATTGAAAAAAGTATATGCCATATAGTGTTCCGTAATGATAATCGGCATATCAGAACGATTATTATTTTTAATCAGTGCAAGAGGTTCTGCCATCATTTCCGAGTCAAATTGCCGGAGTTCTTCAGATGACATGTGAAGCTCTTCTATATATTTTGCAGCAAACGGAAGTTTGGGCTTATTCGGTATAGTTTTTGACTTAGCAGAAAAAATGATAACCATCAAAAGCCCCATAAAACCCACAACCCCACAAAGAGGAAGTGTATTGTAATTTGGAGTAAATGGGTTTAGAATCAATAAAACTGCCTCAATTAAAATAAATACAATAACAGTAACCATACTGTGTTTGGAGGTCGGGGTGCATTTTTTCCTACGTTCCTCTAATTTTTCCATTTCTTGTTGTAACCATAATGACATTTGAAATTCTCCTTTGTATAAAAAAATTGTTCTGTCATTCTATCTGTTGATAGAGTGAGCAGATTATATCATATTCTTATACAGATATCAAGTTCCACAAAGAAAACGCAGTACTGAAGAACATAAAATAATTGTTGAATTTCCCTGCCCCTTATTTTATATTAGACATAAGAAAAGCACGGTTGCAGAGTTGCTTCCACAGCTCGAAAACACTGTATTTCATCTT
Source organism: Lachnospiraceae bacterium (assembly GCA_029052995.1). Lineage (GTDB taxonomy): Bacteria > Bacillota > Clostridia > Lachnospirales > Lachnospiraceae > CAG-590. The sequence continues at coordinate 3,233 of JAIDHZ010000222.1, forward strand.
GATAACCAGCCTTATGCTTCTTTGCTTAAAATCTACAGGAAAGAGTTTCTCGATGTTTCTGTTTCAAATAACCTTATTCACCCTGATTCGCTTGCTTTAGCAGGTGATGGAACTCCGGTTGTAACATCACGCAGAGAGCGTAAAAAACGTATTTGCGACTGCAAAGAGAAAGGCATTACCGATTGCAGGTGTAACCGTTATTTTTCTCAGCCTGATTGTGACATCGGCTGGGATTCTTCCCGCGACTGTTTTTATCACGGATATGATTTATATATGCTTGTAGATTCACAAAGTGACTTACCTGTGTTTCCACATTTTTCCTGTGCATCCAAACATGATTCCAATGGCTTTCTGCACGCTTTCTTTAGAATGAAATCTTTTCTTCCTGATTACAAAGTATCAAAACTTCTTTTGGATTCTGCACATGATGCAATGCCTTATTATCAATACTGTAAACGTGAAAATATAACACCTTTTATAGATCTTAACGGCAAAGGTGGCAGACCACCTGTTTACAAAAACGACTTTACCATTGATACAGATGGTGTTCCCCTCTGTCCGGCCGGTTGTCGTATGCGGCGCGATGGTGTCGAAGCTGCTAAAGGAAGAGCCAAATTTAAGTGTCCTAAAATCAGCAGAAAAAACAGTTCTATTTCCTGTACCTGCGAAAATCCCTGCTCTAATGCCAAATATGGGCGCACGGTTCATTTAGTTATGAACGACAATCCAAGATTATTTAATATCCCACCAAGAAGCATTAAGCAATGGAAGATGGAATACAATGCAAGAACATCTGCGGAACGTTCCAATAAACGCAAGAAATTAAATTTTAAATTAGAAGACGGCAGGCACCGCTATACTAAGATGTGGTACTGCCGCCTCTATCACATCCTGATGTTACAGCATCTGGATACATGGGATTTGCCATTTGAATCTCCCCTGAGAAAGTTGATTTTGGATACAGCATAATCCTATGGACTATAATACCACTTTTTGAAAAATAGTGGAAACTATGTTTATTTCTCATGCATTTTTTTCGTTCCACACATAATATTTACTTTTCAAAGTACAATGCCAGAGTTTCGCTGGTATGATCACTCAAGATTCCAAGAGAGCATCTTATTCTTGTTTCATGTTTTTTCAAATCCGGTGAGCTGGCTATTTAATTGTATACGCAGAAAAACTGCCTACCGAGACAATAACAGTTCCTATACTTTAAGATAAAATAAAACCAACCTAAAGATTTTCTTTAGATTGGTTTTATAATATATGAAAGAAAAGAGGTTTACTATTTTAACTGCCCAAGCCTTTCCTCTACCTGTGCTAACATGTTTGTATATTTCGTAAGCTTTTCCTTCTCCTCATTAATCTTTGCCTCAGGCGCCTTATTTACAAAATTCGGATTGTTAAGCATTCCGTTGCAGCGTTTAATCTCACCGTCTAAACGCTTACTTTCTTTTTCCAGACGTTCAATTTCCTTTTCCACATCCACAAGCTCTGCAAACGGAATATACACGGAAGCATCCTGAATAACCACGGAAACGGCATCTTCATCAATACCGGATTTATCCCCCTGCACCAACACCTCACTGGCATAGCCAAGGGTAGCAAAGAACACTTTAGCGTCCTCAAATACCTTGCGAACCTCGCTCTTTTCTGATACCACATAAACTGTTGCCTTTTTACTTGGCGCAACGTTCATCTCTGCCCGGAGGTTACGAATATTTCGTACAGCATCTTTAATCCGGTCAACCGCATTTTCATCAGCATCAAAATTCCACTCCTCCTTAAATACCGGCCAGTCAGAAACCATAATGGAGACCTCCTCATCCTGCAGGGTAGTAAAGATTTCCTCAGTCACAAAAGGCATATAGGGATGAAGCAGCTTTAATGCGTTAATCAGTACCGTCTTTAACGTCCAGAGCGCTGCAGCCTTTGTCTCATCCTCATCATTATAAAGACGGGGCTTTACCATTTCTATATACCAGTCACAGAATTCCTCCCAGATAAAATCATATACCTTGGAAGCTGCAATGCCCAGCTCGAATTTATCAAGGTTCTCCGTCATATCCTTTGCAAGGGTATTTACCTTGGACAAAATCCAGCGGTCAGCCAGCGTAAGCTTATCCGCATCCACAGCTTTAACCTCTGCCTTTTCCATATTCATCATTATGAAGCGGGAAGCATTCCAAACCTTGTTGGCAAAATTACGACTCGCCTCTACCCTCTCCCAGTAAAAGCGCATATCGTTACCCGGCGCATTACCGGTAATCAATGTAAAGCGCAGTGCGTCCGCACCGTACTTATCAATAACCTCTAATGGGTCAATACCGTTTCCTAAAGATTTCGACATCTTCCGTCCCTGGTCATCCCGAACCAGACCATGGAACAATACCGTGTCAAATGGCAGCTTTCCGGTCTGCTCCAAGGATGAAAATACCATACGGATAACCCAGAAGAAAATGATGTCATATCCGGTCACCAATACATTGGTTGGAAAGAAATAATCCATTTCCTCTGTGTTCTTTGGCCATCCCAATGTAGAAAAGGGCCACAAAGCAGAAGAAAACCAAGTGTCCAGAGTATCTTCATCCTGCTTCATTTTATTTGAACTACACTTCGGACAGGTGCATACCTCCTCTTTTGAAACCGTAACCTCTCCGCAGTCCTGACAGTAATATGCCGGAATCCGGTGTCCCCACCAAAGCTGACGGGACACGCACCAGTCACGGATATTCTCTAACCAGTTATAATAGGTCTTATTCATGCGCTCCGGAATCAGCTTTAACTCTCCGGATTTCACCGCTTCTAAGGCAGGTTTTGCCATATCTGACATTTTGACAAACCATTGTGGTTTCACAAGGGGCTCCACCGTTGTCTTACAGCGGTCATGTGTTCCTACATTATGCGAATGGGGAACCACTTTTACCAAAAGTCCCTGTGCCTCAAGGTCTTCTAACATTGCTTCTCTCGCCTCATAGCGGTCCATGCCCGCATATTTTCCGCCAAGGGAATTAATGGTAGCATCATCATTCATGATGTTGATTTCCTCTAAATCATGGCGTTTACCCACCTCAAAGTCGTTAGGGTCATGGGCCGGGGTAATCTTCACACATCCGGTTCCAAACTCCGGATCAACGTAGGCATCGGCAATAACAGGAATCTCCCTGTCTGTCAGCGGCAGCTTTAGCATTTTACCAATAATATCCTTATACCGCTCATCCTCTGGGTTCACTGCAACCGCCGTATCTCCAAGCAGAGTTTCTGGTCTTGTGGTGGCAATCTCCACAAATCGTCCTTCCTCACCAACCACCGGATAATTGATATGCCAGAAAGAACCGTTTTGCTCCTCATACTCCACCTCTGCATCGGAAATAGTAGTCTGACAGACCGGACACCAGTTTACAATCCGGGAGCCCTTGTAAAGCCAGCCCTTTTCATAAAGCTTGCAAAATACTTCATTTACTGCCTCATTATTACCCTCATCCATGGTAAAACGCTCTCTATCCCAGTCAGCGGAGGAGCCAAGCTTCTTTAACTGATTGATAATCCGTCCTCCGTACTCATCCTTCCACTCCCAGGCCCTCTTTAAAAAACCCTCACGGCCAAGATCCTCTTTATCAACACCCTGCTCCTTTAACGCCTCGATAATCTTTACCTCCGTGGCGATTGCCGCATGGTCCGTACCCGGCTGCCACAGCGCATTATAGCCCTGCATTCTCTTATAACGGATTAAGATATCCTGCATGGTATTGTCAAGGGCATGTCCCATATGAAGCTGCCCTGTAATATTTGGCGGCGGCATCACAATGGTAAAGGGTTTTTTACTGCGGTCTATCTCTGCATGAAAATATTTCTTTTCCATCCAGTTATTATAAATCCTGTCTTCCATCTCTGATGGGTTATAATTTTTTTCTAATTCTTTTGGCATGATTGCTCTCCTTTCTCAACTAAAAAAACGCCCCTTATCTAAATTGATAAAGGGCGAATATTCGCGGTACCACCTTAATTTCTCACTTCTCTTATCCTATAACGGGGATGATGCCGTCATGACCTACATTGAGTACTTCGCATTGAACACTTTTTAGTATTTCATTTCTCAGCCATGCAGTTCAAAAGCTACCTTCAAAGTCTTCTTCTTGAAATGATCTCTCAGCCGGTGAATCATTCTCTCTGGCAAGGAATAACTTCTACTCCTCTTTCTCACAACCTTTAAAACTAGGTTAAATATAGAACACACAAGACAAAAAGTCAAGGGATAAATAACATTTTAATTCTAATTTTTACTATCCTCAATAATCTCTTCTAAATAAAAATCATCCATACAACACCGTCCACTGGTATAGATCAGCAATGGAAATTCACTATAATAATCCATTCCCACTTCCCTTAGAATCATCCCGATATTCTGGCGGTCTGATGGCACAACCCGTTCCTTCACAAAACGCCTTGCCCATTTATCTTCAATTTCTCTGATTCCTTCTCTTGCTAAGATTCCCGGAATAGCAGGCAAATCATCTGGATTTATAGAGTCTGGAATTGTGATCGTATACTTATCATAATCTTCATCGTAAGAAAGAACGGCATATTCATTTGTCGGTGACGGTACATTATCATCTTTAATCAAAAATCTTCTCAATATTATTCCACCTCTCTTCCACCATTTTTTTAATACAAGTCCAATATTGCATTGGCACTGCTGCTATTTCTTCTGAGTTTCTAAGCTGTTCCATACCCTTAAAAAGTACTTTTTCATCAAGAGTTACTGTTTTTATCTGTTCTATTATTAATTTAGGAATCTTTCTCAGGTTCTCCCCAAGCGAAATGCTTCCAACATAATTATTGACCGGACCATCTTTTAAAAAGTCAAATTTTTCCATTGCCTCACCATCATCATAGCAGGAAAACAGCAGTGACAAACCATTATCAAATACAGGTGCCAAACGGTATACCCCCTTTTTCTCTAAAACCTCTATATTAGCACCATGACGGTCACGATTACAAATCAGATAATCCAACAAAAAAATCTGATAAAAATATTCCTGTAATCCATCCCGAACAATAAATGACCATACATCTTCTCCTGAATTCCGTTTCACCTCATAATAGGTTTCAAATGTCAATTTATGTTCTCCGCTTTTTTTGAAATCGGACGACCTTGTCAGCCACGTTTCATATATTTTATCATTCACTTTTACATTCGCATGTAACAAATCATACTGCAGGTGTGAAATATTTAATGCATCTGCGATATTACCCGCAACAATCTCATTGATACATTCATGACCATAGACACCCCTGATTGTATCGAAATTAGACATTTTATAATAATATTTCATTCCTTCTGATTCTTCATAGGATTTGAGAAAACTCCCGGCAGTTCCTGAAGAATTTCTGGAAAGTGTCCATGATAAATGTGTGAGATCTAATACCCTATTATCTTTCATTCCCAATAAATAACCTCCATTCACATCTTATTTTGATGTAGTATCTTATAAAACGACTATACTAAGG
>JAIDHZ010000223.1 GCA_029052995.1 Lachnospiraceae bacterium
ATAAAAGTCCGTCATATTCTTTTCTTCATGACAATAGGTGCACACTTTTTCCCTTTTTGCTGATTGGCTGGTAACGATTTTTTGCCAAGTGATTGAGATTTTGTTTTTGGCAAGTTGCCCCCATCCTTTCAGTTTTAGTAAATATTTGTTCATATAGAAAAGAAAGTCATAAACTTTCTGAAATCTTATAATTTTAATTACGAAATTTATACATGTATATAAAAGATTATAAAAAGTCGAATTTTGTCGATTGATTTTTGTCGAAATATTAAAAGTAATATGATATTATAAAAATAATCTTAATATTTTGGATAAAAAATATAATAAATGTGTAGAGGAGGGTATTGAATATGTCATTTACATTGTATGCTTTGATTGCTGCTGCCGCTCCAGCTGCATTGGAAGCAATAGGCGATTTTGCAAGGGAAAACAGAGGAGCTATTAATACACTTTTAAAACAGTCCAAGCCCGTTATTCATGAAGCGTCTAAAACATTGGATAGCAAATTAAATGAAGAAGTACATAAATATGAAAATAATGGATGGGATAAAGATAAAAAGGTGTAAATGGTGTTATGGCAACAAAATTGGTGCGTTCCTATACATTTAAACCCGGAAAAAATATTCATGGTATGGGACAGGCAATAAAAAATTTTTTCAGTAATTATAAGGGAACAAAAGTTACACTAAACTATGGGGAAAATGGAAACTGTATAATTTCCTGTGTTACAGATAGTATTAGAGGAGCATCAGGTATTGAGCAGAAGTTCAGCAGTGCAGTGCGCAAAGTTTCGGGAAATGATGTACAAATTACTGTCACTATAATACAAAAAGGGAATCAGGCAGAGGTACACTATAGGCAGGATATCAGTGAAGTATTGCAGACAGCAAAAGCAGTTTTTAAAAGTTTTGCACCAATCGGTATTAGTGAATTATATGGAATACGTACACGTCGCGAAATTCCCATCGAGTTAAATGTGGCAATTAATCAATATTTGAATGAATAAATAATTCCGATGAAATGCTTAATTCAACATAAAGGTAGAGTCACCCCAAGCGGCAACTCTATCTTTTTTGATTAATTGGTTGTATACCTTCTTTTCTGACATTGTGCGTCTGATTCTGATTTTCCAGTGTAACCTTTTGTGTTATATTATTGAATTTATCATGATTCTTTTGTTCCTGAATTTGTTCTTGGGTTTTTTTATCCATATTTTCACCTCAAGGATAGTGTTTGTAATTCACTGTAAATTATACGTAATATAGATAATTACTAATATGCCTATTGGGATTTGAACCCAAGATTTTAAGATTAAAACTCGTATGCTCTGCCAAACTAAGCTATAAGCATCAAATAGGAGAGTGGTAATTACTACTCTCCATAAAATTACTCATTAGAATCAGAGTCGAAAATCATATCAAGATTATAATCTTCGATAGCTACAGGAATAATCTGCTTTCGATTATATGAATCTAGAAGGCTTATATATTTATTCTCAAAAGCCTGTTTGTCGCTTTCTGAATAATTTACAGTCTGAGTTTCTCCTGTAGTCTCATATAAAATTATTTCCTTAACTTCCTGAGTTTCTTCATCAGTTATCTCAGTTTTTACTTCTTTCATAACAGGCTCCTTGACAGTAAGAAACTTGTATAATTTAGGATCTTTTTCGTTTTGCACAAGAATGGCATTTCTCATAACTTATACGTAAGCGCTCTACAACAGAGTGCCTAGAAAAATAATTCCATGACTAATACAATACAGCCATGAATATTTAAATTTTACATTCTGCCTGTACTGTTTTAGACCATGGCATCAGATAATCCAAATCTTCGGGATGATTCTGCCAGTCAGTATCCGGCAGATATAACAGCAGATATTCCAGATAAGTGTAGACATTGAGACCATTTGCTTTTGCAGTTTCAATAATACTATATACAGATGCGCTGGCAGACGCACCATTTGATGTATCTGAAAACAGCCAGTTCTTCCGGCCAATTCTTTCTTTTTCGGACAAAAGACATTCACTCTAAAGGTCCGGTTGGAAGATTTAATTATCCTGAATCTGATACCTATATCGATGTAAATGTTACACTTGTCAGAAGCCACTCCAAAAAAATCCATGTTGATGCAGAACGCTATAAGCGCTTCGTAGATAAAGATACCAGCTTCGACTATATAGAATACGGTTCTGATGAAACATACGATATATCTTTCAGAGTGGTTCGTTTTCCGCTTTCTGATGATACTTATGAATGTCTTGTTACGAACCTTCCACGTGAAGAATTTGATATACAGAAATTGAAGCTCTTATACTTTGCCAGATGGAAGATCGAATCTTCTTTCAGGAAACTGAAATATATCACAACCCTGACTATAGCATGCAGGAAATATATGCAAGAATTATCTTGTATAATGTAACAGAAACCATCATCAATCATACAATTGTTGAAAAACATGAAACAAAGCATAGCTATAAAGTGAATTTTACAGTAGCTACACATATAAGAAGAATCTTCCTTCGTCTGACCACAAAGGAAGATTCTATAGATGATATGAAAATCCTTCAGTCTGAACTGATTCCGATTAGGGACGACCGCCAGTATCCAAGATTAAAAACGGCTCACTTCCGAAAACTCCGGTATTTCATATACAGGGCAGCTTAGGGAATTCCATAAACACGCATGATTATACTGTTTTTTGAAGCAGATGAAAATCTGCTTATTGGTCGTGGCATAAATAAATTTCCAATTTCAAAACCAATCACAGTCTTTTTTGTTCTATACACTTCAAAGATTATTGTTATCTTATGCCTAATTTTGATGAAATAGCGCTAATTTGCCTCAAGTTATCTAAATGACATTGAGGAGTGAATAGTAACCTTTTGACTGTTTATGGAGCGTTTGGGATTGACAAAACTCTTGTATATTTTCCAATAGGATGTTATAATAACAATACAAATGAAAGCACCCACTCCAAAGTGGATGCACCTCGAGAAAAGCAAATGTCCTTACGGACACAGCCTATCCTGTAGGTCAGACAGGATAGGCATTTTTATGTGTGCCGTTAGGCGCACATAGAATAAAGGGGCTGTCGGGAAATGATAGTTCTAACGATAAGGAAGCAAAACCGGAAGCATATGCAATTACCTGGCAAACGGTAATAATACAAAGAAAGATTATGCACAAAGAATCTATCAGCAGATTTTTGATATAATACAGAAAAGGATGGCAGAAAATGAACCGGATTTTATTATTAGAGGACGAGGAAAACCTAAACCGTGGTATCAGCCTGAAGCTGGAAAAGGAGGGCTATCATGTTCTTGCTGCCTGTGGGATTGGGCAGGGAATGGAGCTTTTTAAATCCAATACGGTTGATTTGATTATCTGCGATATCACATTAGAGGATGGAAACGGGCTGGATTTTTGCAGGGAAATCCGAGAAATGAGCCAAGTGCATTTTATATTTTTGACAGCCTTAGATCAGGAAATGGAGGTGGTAATGGGATACGAGGCTGGTGCAGATGATTAT
>JAIDHZ010000224.1 GCA_029052995.1 Lachnospiraceae bacterium
AGCACATGAATAATGACAATAGATAAGAGGAGAATAACAATGGCAAATAAAAATGATATTCCGGTAGTGATTAATGGACGTATTTATAATCTGAGTGGATATGAAAATACTGATTATTTACAAGAAGTCGCAAATTATATGAATAATAAAATTTCAGAGTGTAAGGCTTCTGATGGATTTAGAAGATTAAATCCGGAATATCAGAATATTTTACTGGCAATAAATATTGCAGATGATTATTTTAAAGTGAAAAATGAGACGGGTATGCTTTCTGCCCAGGATGATGAAAAAGATAAACAAATTTATGACTTAAGGCATGAGGTAATAGAGACGCAGATAAAATACGAATCATCTATGCGTCTGGTAGAGGAATACAAAGAACAGGTTAATGCACTGCAGCGTAAGATTATACAGCTGGAGGCAGAAAAGACAAGACAGGAGTAGATTTATTTTGAATCAGATAAATTCGAAGCCGGAGATTCTGGCGCCGGCAGGTTCCATGGATGCATTGCGTGCTGCTGTCTATGCAGGTGCAGATGCGGTCTATTTGGGTGGTGACCGGTTTGGTGCCAGAGCATATGCAGATAATTTTGATAAAACGGGTTTAATTACGGCAATTGAATATTGTCATCTATACGGTGTTAAGGTTTATTTGACCATTAACACCTTATTTCGTAATGAGGAAATTAAAGAGCTTTATGATTATTTATGTCCTTTGTATGAGGCAGGATTAGATGCAGTAATCGTGCAGGACTTGGGAGTTATAAACTATGTACACCAGTGTTTTTCTGATCTGCCCATTCATGCGTCTACTCAAATGACCATTACGACTAAATATGCGTATTCATTATTGAAAAATTATGGTGTTACGCGAATTGTACCGGCCAGAGAATTGTCTATAGGGGAGATTGCTGATTTAAAAATATCAGGACAGCCGGAAATAGAGGTCTTTGTACAGGGAGCATTGTGCTATTGCTATTCAGGAGCATGTCTTATGAGCTCAATGATAGGGGGCAGAAGCGGCAACAGAGGACGTTGTGCACAGACATGCAGATTACCCTGTACAGCTTACAGTAATGGAAAAATGCTTGAATCAGAAGGACAGTATTTGTTAAGTCCAAAGGATTTGTGCGGTTTGGAATCAGTTAAGGATTTGATTGCTGCAGGTGTAGATTCCTTTAAGATTGAAGGGAGGATGAAACGGCCGGAATATGTAGCTGTCTGCGTACAGGCATACAGGGAGGTTGTGGATGCTTATTTCAGAGGTAATGACACAGAGCCATTGGTTGAAATGCATAAGCAAAGAATGGCCGAGGTTTTTAACAGGGGTGGCTTTACAAAGGGGTATTATCAGCAGCATAGCGGAAGAGATATGATGTCAATGAAAAATCCCGGTAATGTCGGAGTGCAGATTGGAAGAGTATCTAAGATTTTCAGAAACCAAATTACTATTTCCCTGTCTCGGGATGTATATAAAGGAGATATTTTAAAGCTTGGAAAGGGTAAAAATGAAATTACCCTGACCTGCAATGTTCACGAAAAGGCAAACAAAGAGATTGTATTAAATGCACCAAAGGCAAATACAATAACCATAAAGCAGAAGGTTTCAAGAATGTATCAGGCACCGCTTATGAATGAGCTTTATGAGTATATTATAAAAGAACGGCTGTTTAAAGTAAAAGGAAATGCAAAACTAATTACCGGACAATTGGCGAGTTTTACATTGGAAGCTTTCATTAATGGTAAAAAAATAATGGTTACTGCATTTGGGGATGTTGTAGAACCGGCACAGACAAAACCTCTTTTAAGGTCTGTTGCAGAACAAAAGCTTGGGCAGACAGGAAATACAAGATATCATTTCTCAGCTTTGCATGTTGAGGTATCGGATAACGCTTTTTATAGCCTTAAGGAATTAAAGGATTTGCGAAGACAGGCGTTTTCAATGTTAGAAGACCGGATTCTTTTTGCAGGCAGGCGGAAAACTTCAAAAACTAAACCTCCTGCTGCGTTGCCAGAATATATTCAAAGAGAATCAGAGTATGGACAACCTTGTGTGGCTGTTTCTTCAAAGGAACAATATGATGAGGTTTGTCATTGTGAATTATTTAAAGAAATATATGTGGATTTGCAATATTTTTCATTGCAGGATATAATTAACATGTTAAAGTGTGAGCCGGAAAAAGTATACTATATTATATTACCACCGGTTATGAGAAACAAAGAATATATGGAGCTTAATTGTATATTGGAGCAGGCTTCCACATTAAGTCTGCCGCTTACAGGTTTTGTACTGCGCAATGTTGACGAATTTGCATACTTGCATTCTATAGCATATCGGGGTAAAATAATAACAGACTACAGCTTGTATGCAATGAATGATTATGCAGTGAACATGATACGGTCACACTTTCCGGAAGCTGTGATTACAATGCCGGTTGAGTTAAATCAAAAACAACTTGAAGATTTATGTAAGACAACAAAAAATGTGCAGATAATTGGGTATGGCTATCAGCAGTTGATGGTGAGCGCCCAGTGCCTGCAGCAGAACCTTAAGGAATGTGACCATAATGAAGGATGGTTTTCAATAAACGATCGTTATAATAAAACCTTTTTTACAAAGTGTATATGCAAATATTGTTATAATCTGGTTTATAATGGAGTACCAACTGTATTGTATGATGAAATAAACTACGAGGAGCAATATTGTTCCGGTGTTCGTCTACATTTTACAAAGGAAAATAAAAAAGATGTGCTAAGTGTCATAGAGGCATTTAAGCGCAGAATGCCACCGGATACCGAAATTACCAGAGGGCATTGG
>JAIDHZ010000225.1 GCA_029052995.1 Lachnospiraceae bacterium
GTTCCATACTGAATTAGTAGTATGGTTTTGGTAACAATTACAACGATTTATTTAAATGTTTGACATTCCTTTATATGATATATGTACTGAAAGGAGGGGCTGAAAATGAGAACAATTATAGAAATCGCATTTTATGTAGTCGCAGGAGCAGCAATTGTTTCAGGTATTATTAAAATGATAAAAAACAAAAAACAGTAACTAAGGCGGGCTGCATTGACTGAATTTTCAGTATTGTAGCCTGTTAAAATTTTTATAAAAATACAATTTTGTAGACATATACAAAAATATTGGTAATTATTAACAAATAATTATCATTTATTTATGCAATGATTCCTTAAACTCTTTTACCGCTGTTTCATACAGATTATTCCCATTACTGTCAATTACCACAATTACCGGAAAGTCTTCTACTTCCATCTTACGAATGGCCTCTGTGCCAAGATCATCATAGGCAATCACCTCTGATTTTTTGATACATTTTGAAAGCAATGCACCGGCGCCTCCAACTGCCACAAAATAAACAGCTTTATTTCTAACAATAGCATCAATCACCTCCTGGCTGCGCCTGCCCTTGCCAATCATACCATTTAAGCCGTTGTCCAGTAACATCGGAGTATATTTATCCATCCTGCTGGAAGTGGTAGGACCTGCCGAACCAATCACGTGCCCCTTCTTTGCCGGTGTAGGGCCAAGATAATATATTGTATTATCTTTTAAATTCATCGGAATGTCCTTTCCCTCTATCATGGTTTCATACATTCTTTTATGAGCTGCATCTCTGGCAGAATAAATAGTACCGGTAATATATACATAGTCACCAGCCTGTAATTTCGCCAGTTCTTCTTTATTAAATGGTGCATTAATTCGTTTATCCATACATTTATTTGAACACTCCTGATTTAGGAAATGTTCAAAATCCTCCTTTCTCTATTACAACACTCTTGTACAGTGACGGTTAACATGGCAGCACATATTCACTGCCACAGGCAGCCCTGCAATGTGGGTTGCATAGGTTTCAATGTTAACTGCAATGGCTGTATTCTTCCCTCCCAATCCCCCGGGACCAATTCCGGAACAATTAATCTTTTCCAGTAATTCTGTCTCCATTTCCCGGATATGCGGAAGAGAAGAAGCTTCATTTACATTACGCGTCAGTGCTTTCTTTGCCATAATAGCAGCCTTTTCAAAATCACCGCCAATTCCGACACCTACCACTACCGGCGGGCATGCATTCGGTCCCGCATCCATGACAGTCTGCAGCACCGCCTCTTTTACACCCTCTGCTCCATCCGCCGGTTTTAACATGAATACCCGGCTCATATTTTCAGAACCAAACCCCTTTGGCGCAATCATAATCTCCAGTTTGTCACCCGGCACAATATCATAATGAATAATTGCCGGAGTGTTATCATTTGTATTAACACGAAGCAGCGGGTCATTCACCACCGATTTACGAAGATATCCCTGAGTATAGCCCTGTCTCACACCCTCATTGATTGCATCTGAAAGATTCATCCCCTCGATATGCAAATCCTGACCGATTTTTACAAAAAAAATTGCCATACCCGTATCCTGACAGATTGGTATCTCCTCCTCTCCGGCAATATCCATATTCTCGCAAAGTTGTCCAAGAATCTGCCGTCCAAGTGCTCCTGTCTCTTCCTCCTTTGCAGTCCTTATTGCTGCAGCCATATCTTCTGACAAATGAAGATTAGCCTCAATACACATCTCTTTTACATTATGAATAATCTCATCCGTATGCAGCGTTCTCATCTTTACCTCCCACATTTGATTTCACAATTATTTTCTATGTTAAATATTTTTATTGTCAATTACTTTATTATGAAAAAGCAGTTCATTTATTTTCTTTCCCACCCCATCATCATTATTGGAAGGAATTACTTCTTTTGCCTTTGCCTTAATGGCTGGTTCCGCATTAACCGGGGCATAGGAATTCTCAAACAACTCAAACATAGAGATATCATTATATCCATCACCAAAAACCGCAACTTCATTTTTCAAGATTCCCATATTTTCAACCGCCTTCATCAGACCATATCCCTTTTGTGCCTGTTTATGATTAATTTCAATATTCTCCGGATAGGAAGACAAAATAGAAAGATTCGGAAATTGCTCCTGCAGCTTTATTCTGTTTGCCGTATTAAATGCAGTATCCGGATTAAATACGATTATTTTGCGAATCTCTAAGTTCTTTGCAAGCATTTCCTCCAAACTTTCATTACGGGTCATCATATTTTGAAAAATACTGGTCTTTCCTGCCTCAACAGCTTCCTCAAAATTAAGCGTATGGCTGCGGTCCAGACACATCATTCTCCATCCCATATTCTTCTGCATCATTTCCTCAGTGCAACAAATCTGTGCACCCTGATTGGTCATATATTCCGGAATATATCCCATCTTCCCTAACTCATCCGAAATCGGTAAAATCATCTTATTCGGAATATCAATTGTAGAGACAATCTGTAAGTCTTCATCCCGCACCTCTGCACCATTCATCAATAACAGACCGCATTTCAGATTGTATCGTTCTAAAGTCGGTTTAATTGTATCCATACTCCTTCCCGTCGCAATCATAAAATGTACACCCTGTCTGGCTGCTTCCTGGATTGCCGCCAAATTATAAGGTGAAATCTCCTGGCTTGAATTGAACAATGTCCCATCCATATCCGACACTATTAATTTAATCATATCTATAATACACCTTTCTTACTATCAGTACAAAAACCTACAAAGCAACATAAATGTTGTTTTGTAGGTTTTCGTCCCCGATTTATGTACATATATACTGCCCATCTTCCAAGACATTTATTAATTACGTCCTTTATTATATGCTTCCTATCTTTCATTTGTCAACCATAGATTACCACAAACAAAATTCCGGCAACAATGAACACGATACCTGCATACATAATGATTTTACCCATACTTAATAGCATCTGCATAAAGCCGTCATCTGAATCTTCTTCAAAGTCAGGCGGCAAATATCCTGCCACCCTTTTCCCGACAATTATCAAGGCAATACCTACAACAATAATTATCATCCCTAGTATCTGCATATCTTTTATTTCTGTCCTTCCAAAAATGGTGTTGCATCCTCAGCACTGCCATTTACTCGAATCTCAAAGTGTAAATGCGGGCCCGTACTTCTACCTGTATTCCCGGAAAGCGCAATCTGCTGCCCCTGATCCACATATTGTCCTGTACTGCAATTAATCTCGCTTAAATGACCATAAACCGTGGTAATTCCATCTCCATGGTCAATCATGACACAATTGCCGTAACCACCAACCCAGCCCGCCACTGAAACCTTACCTGAACGTGAAGCTCTTACTGTAGTTCCGATTGGAACTCCCACATCTGTTCCGGCATGAAGCCTTCCCCAGCGGTAGCCAAAATTAGAGGTTACATTCCAATTCGTTACAGGATACATATAGGTTGGTTTTGATTTCGTTCCACGCCTCACAACCTGCGCCACAGCAGCAACTTCAACTGTCTCCTGCAGCTGCTCCCTGCCGCTTTCTATATCTCCATTATAGGTTACTAAATCTGTCACAATATGCGTGCCTGAAGAACCTTCCTCTAATACCTTTGTCTCTCCGATAAACATACTGTCATCATCTTCATAGACAATATCTTCGTTATATGTTTCCTGATAGGTTTCCTGTTTTTGTACTAAAACCTGAACCGCAGCATTTGGCACTATAATATTCAGACGGTCATCATAATAAAGATTTTCATCCGATTCGATACCGGGATTCATCTCTTTAATCTGTTCCACAGTCATATTGGTTTTCTTAGCAATCAAATCAAGATAATCACCAGACTTCACCACATAGATATTCTTTTCATCATTTTCCTGTGTGATTTCCGTATAAGCCATGTCCTTATCCTTAATCTGATCCTCTGAAACATAAGTTTCCATTACCTGAATTTTTTCCGAAAACCCTATGTATTTGACACCGTCATCTACCGCCTGTGCAGTAAACTGTTCACTGGGCTTTGGTTTCTCCGTTTCTTCTTCCTTTTCCTGTTCTTCCGGCTTTTCTGCCTTTTCAGGTTCTCCCGACTTCTCCGGCTCTTCTGCTTCTTCTGCCCCTTCTGCTTTCTCACCGGTTAATCTTACTTTAGGAGGATCAATCAAATGCACATCCCCCTGATTCCATGCGGCTTCATCTCCCTCAGTGCCTGCGGGTGCTTCTTTTTCCGTTTTATCTGATATACCCACCTCATACATTGTCACATTTCTGCTTGCGCATGGGGTTAATTCCACCTGAAAACGGTTATTTTCATCATACTTGCCCTGCGCTTTTTCCAGTATTTCAATCAAATCCTGAAAATTTTCCACTGTAACGGTATAATCATCTATTCGCATTGTATATGCGAGCTTTTTTTTCTCATCATAAGCTGAAAGGCTTGACAAAATTGTTGCTGTCAGCTCATCACCTTGCTGCACACGCAAATCTTTAATCTGTCCGGCGTCCTTTTCCTTATCAACCTTCTCATAGGAAACATCAAGATTAAGCAGCTTCACACCTTTTGCGTTATAGGCAAGCCGTGCAGCCTTGAATGCAGCCTCTCCTGCTTCCTTACCCTTAGAAATTGCCACAACATCTCCATTGATAACCACCTTTGTTTTCTCACCAAAGGAAATAGTACCAAAAAAATCTGTAAGCGATTTTTCCTCAACAGCATCTTTATTTGATTTAGTTTTGATATTCAATATATCATAGGCAGCAGGAGCCAGCAAAACTGCAAAGGCAGCTCCCAGCAAAGCCGCCTTATAAAATCCCCACTGCGCTCTCTTTTTAAATCCAAATTTCTTCAAACATGTGTCCTCTTTTCATAAAACTATTGTAACTATTCAGATTTCCTCACAGAATAGCCAAAGGTTCCAAGCTTCTCTCCAAGACTATAATACTCTCCATGGGAATATGCTACCAAATTGGCATCATTTATATGGAATGTCCCTTTCTCGTCCATGTATTCATCAGATACTTGAACATTTACCACTTCTGCCAGAAACATGTCATGACTGCCAAGTTCTAATACCTGCTTAACCTTACATTCAATATTAACGGGACTTTCCATAATAATTGGTACATTTACCTTCTCTGCTTCACCCTTTGTCAGGTTCATTACTTTAAATTTATCCTCATCTTTACCACTTTTTACTCCGCAGTAATCGGTTGCCTTTACAAGGCTTTCTGTCGTCAGATTAACAACAAATTCCCCTGTCTCCTTAATCATAGGATAAGAATGCCTTTCTTTCCTCACGGAAATAGAAAGCATTGCAGGGTCGGATGACACCGTGCCAGCCCATGCAACAGTCAACACATTGTCATTACCTGCCTTATCCCTGCATGTCACTAACACAACCGGTACCGGATATAACATATTACCTGGTTTCCATGATTGTTTTGCCATAATTGATAACCTCTTTCTTTAACTATTTTATATTCTATTCTTTTTTTAACAATTAATTACAGTATATATTCTGCTCTGTGTCCACTCCAATAACAAAATCCATGTATAAAAGATTATATTCCTGGACGGATTTTGTTTCACTCATTCACTCTCAGCTAATTGCATACGTGTATTATAGCCTAATTAACAAAATGGTGCAACCAATGTTTAACATATTTTAATAAATATAAAATGCATAGAAAAAAAGAACTTGCATATTCTATTTTCAGGTGCTATTATTAATATAACAACATGTAGTTTTAATAACTACATTTCAAGCTTTAATATTTT
This sequence comes from Lachnospiraceae bacterium, assembly GCA_029052995.1. Classification (GTDB taxonomy): domain Bacteria; phylum Bacillota; class Clostridia; order Lachnospirales; family Lachnospiraceae; genus CAG-590. The sequence goes on from JAIDHZ010000225.1 coordinate 5,776, forward strand.
GAAAGGGCGTGTTTGTATGAAAAATAAAATCTTAAAGGTAAAGGATCCCGGCAGCGCATTAACCCATTTTATTGGCATGATTTTGGCAATACTGGCAGCCACTCCTTTACTGCTAAAGGCAGCAAAAGGAATAAACAGCAGTTACTTAGGTGCGTTTGTGGTTTTTATTGTAAGCATGATTTGCTTGTATGGGGCAAGCACAATATATCATACCTTTGATATTTCAGAAAAGATAAACATAATTTTGCGAAAGCTCGACCATGCAATGATTTTTGTATTAATTGCAGGTTCTTACACACCTATTTGTATGATTGTACTTCCAAAATCCATTGGCATTCCATTCCTTGCCACAGTCTGGGGCATTACCATTGCGGGAACAATTTTTAAATTGTGTTGGATTAACTGCCCCCACTGGCTGTCCTCTGTAATGTACATTGGTATGGGTTGGCTGGTAGTATTCGCATTTTCCTCAATAATGAAATCCCTATCCCATGCAGCATTTATGTGGTTACTGATAGGGGGAATCATTTATACCGTCGGTGGAATTATCTATGCATTAAAGCTTCCATTGCTGGCACGTTTTAATTGGAAAAATTTTGGAAATCACGAGCTGTTTCATGTATTTGTTATGTTGGGCAGCCTGTGCCACTTTATCCTGGTGTACTGTTTTTTGGCATAAGAGAAACCGCCGTACATGAAATTTTATATACGGCGGTTTTTTATCATTCTTAAATCTACACAATAATTTTCTCAGGCACAGTCGACAAAAGATTCTTTGAATATAAGGATTCATAAAATTCTATCTGCCTGTCCTGTCTAAATGGATACTGCGCCCTACACTTTTCTACCTGATTCACATCAACATCCACCAGCATAAGCCCCGATTTGCTATGTGCCTTTGTCAGACGTTCTCCCATAGGGTCAAAAGCCATTGAACTTTCTATATATTCCAAACCATTTCCTTTTCCAATCCTGTTAACGCCTACAACATAACACTGATTTTCAATGGCTCTTGCACGCAGAAGGGTTTCCCAGTGAAGAATCCGTTCTTTGGGCCAGTTCGCTATCACAATAATCAAATCCGTCTGGTCTGATACCAATTGAAAAATCTCAGGAAATCGCAGGTCATAACATACAAAACCGGCAACCTGCATGGAATTAAGCGCAACACTTTTTAATTCATGCCCTCCGATATAGTGTTCCCCTTCCTCTCCAAAATTGAAGGGATGGATCTTATCATAATCATAAACCACTCTGCCTCCGGAAACAATCATGAATTTATTATAAAATTCTCCTCCAAAATTCTCCACAAAACCAAAAGCAATAGCCATATGATTCCTGGCAGACTGTTCTTTAAAAAAACGAATAGTAGGAGAAAAAAGCATTTCCTCGCCAGCATACTCTGTATTCATTGTAAAGCCGGTTAGCGTCATCTCAGGAAATACAAGTAGTTCTACACCTTGTCCCGCTGCCTGAGCTATAAACTTCCCTGCTTTTTCCATATTTTTTTCTTTGTCTTCCCAGACAATGTCCATCTGCGTCAATCCTACCTTCATGGCCTTCCTCCTATTCCCTGATTATAAACCGGATCTGACTACAAAAATATTCTGCACTCTTCTAATACAATAACTCTGTATCACTATACTGCATGCCGAAAATATTGTAACATATTTATTTTTTATATTCCATTCCTCATTTTTCCATAACCCGAGTCAACAACCTCGCGGCAGTCGCCAAATGTGCATGCGGGCATGCACGCTTGGCTCGTTGCTCGCAAGAATCAAAGGTTATTTTGGATACTTTTCATGCACTAACATGTACATTATATGTCATCTACGTGTAAATTATGTTAATTACCAGATCTAATCTCTAAAAAAACATGCAGTTACTTATATTCTGAAAAGGAGACAACTACTTTGAAAAGATCGCCATCTAACAATATATCAAAAGTTCCACCCTGCAGCCTTGTTAAATCCTTTGCGATGGAAAGTCCCAAACCACTACCTTCTGTAGTACGGGAAGCGTCTCCCCTTGTAAAACGTTCCATCAATTCCTCCGGACTTATATTTAACGGTGCCGCTGACACATTTTTCAGTGTAAATGTAATAACCTTCTGATTATTAGATAACTCTGCATAGATTCTGGTTCCCTCTAATGCATATTTATATGCATTTTGCAGCACATTTTCTATGACACGGTAAAGGCGCCTCCCATCTGCCACAATTACGGCCGGTTCCTTTGGATAGGCTGCAACTAACGTCAGGTTTTTCTTTTGAAACTTATCATCAAACTCCCCTAATGCCTGTTTCATCAGCTCATCAAAGGTAAGCGGCATCATTTCCAGATCAATATTCCCACTGGTTGCCTTTGCCGCCTCCACCAAATCTTCAGTCAAATGCTTCAGGCGCTGTGCCTTTGTCTCTAATACCTCAATGTAATGCCTTGCCTCGTCATTTGGCATTTCCTCCTTTTTCAGAAGGTCAATGTAATTTATAATAGAGGTAAGAGGGGTCTTCAAATCATGGGATACATTGGTAATAAGCTCCGTCTTCATTCGCTCATCCTTTAGTGAGGTTTCCACCGCTGCCTTTAACCCGTCACCAATATGGTTGATGCCGTTATCCAAATCCTGAAACAGTAAAAACGCATTGCCAATTTGGCATTTTGCATCCAGGTTACCCTTTGTAATCTCATCCACCGCAGCTGATAAAGCAGCAATGTCCTTTTCAATATTATGAAGGCGCATGCCTGCCACCGCTATAAGACATACATACAGCGATACTGCACAGTCAACTATAAATGTATCTCCGCTGCATTCTACCATAATCCATATACACGGTATCTGCAATATTACAAAAACACAAAGCCAGACACAAAGCTTAAATCTGATTTTCTTATATCTGTCAATAATCCACTCCTTAATCTTCCAAAAGAATCTTGTGAATCCGTCATCATTTCCTCCCTTTACCCTGTCCTTTCTAAATGGCCGGGTAATCAGAAGATTTTTCCACAAATTCCCTGCCTTGATTCTTCTGGCAAAGCTTAAGCTAAACTCCATAAATGCAATTCCAAAGGGTATACAGCTAATACCAAAAGGTAATGCATTAACTGACAGCCTTCCATTCCACCCACTCAGAAAAAAAGCATTATTAATATTTAAAACCGCAAGACCAAATGTGATGCTTACAGCAAGCAACAGCCATAATTCTAATGGCAGCCAATCAAACCTGCAAAGCGTAACCTCTTTTACACCCCTTCCGGTTCTTCCCGTTGTAATCAGCAAGGACACAGCCAGAACCAGCAGTATGGCAAAGCAGACTGCAGCCCCTGCCGTAAATGGCCATATATATTCTACCACCTCCGACCATTCAAAATACCCTTTTACAGCGCTTCCAGCATTTAATATATCTGCCGCATTTACATCAAATCCAAAATACAGCACCGAATCCTTAGGAAAAATCATTCCAAAGGTTTCCTCCAGTCCGTTATAGACATTTAAGGAGCCTCCATATTTAGTCTCGTATTCCGCTTTCAAATCAATAACGTTCTCCTGCTTTGACTCATACAAGCTGTCAGGCACCATGATATATGCATACTCTGCCCGTTTTGCAAGGTCTTTCAGTTCCACATTTTTATAGACCTTGTGATTCTTGGATTCAAGATAATAAAGAAATCCGGAATTTTCAACCCTTTCAAAATATTTTACTGCATCCTTATATATATTCTGATCATTCTTTATGCTATCCCAAATAGCTGTAGCATCCAAATTGTACGACTTAAGTAATGGAATGACAAAGCTGTCTGTTGCTTCTTCAAAATATCCATTTTCCTCTAGATAGCCTTTAAGTTCCTCACAATTGTATATATATTGCGGATAAAGCTCAAAGTAATCATCCCAGAAGGAATAAAAAATATTTTCAACGGGATCATATACAGCATAAGGAATATCCGTTGTATTATATTTAAAAATCTCACTTTTAGGCGTTTTTCCAATCTCATATCCCTGAGCCGCCAGTTCTCTGTTTTCATCAGAATATACCATATACGACTCTTGTGAGTGTCTATCAGATAATTTCTGATTCTTATTGACAATACCACTTTTTTCAAAAAGTGAAATGAAGGCATCTGATGAAAAATAAATATAACAGTTTTTGGAGTAATCTGAATTCAAAAACATCTTAGCCTGCTGTAAACTAGATAAATCATAGCTTACACTTTTTTCTTTTACCACCCAGTCCTTTAACTTGTACATTTGCGAAAAATCCGCATTTTCCATTATAGACTCAATACTTTCTATATCATCTGCATTATATGTGGTAATCACCCCTTTTTCCACATCATATATGGAAAATTCTTTCATAATTCCGTCATTCTCAATTACTTCCTGAACATTTCTCAATAACTCCATAACGTCATCTTGTAAATTCACATTATATTTTACGGAATTAAAATAATCCTGCTTGCTAAAAATGCCCTTTCCATAATAGAGTACCGCCAAAAAACAAAAATAAAGCCCTGCCATAAACCCGCAAAACATTAACATACAAAGTATTTTTCGGTTTCTGACACCGGCAGGTGTGTATAATCTGTCCCGCAATTTTTTCTTTTCTTTGACTTCTTCTTTTATATCCTCTTTTATTTTTTTCATGTAATCATCCTTTCCTGATTTACTTTTTCTCCATCCGGTATCCCACTCCCCACATCACTTTCAAATAATCCGGATTTTTGGGATCAATCTCAATTTTTTCCCTTATTCTTCTGATATGTACGGAAACAATGTTATCAGCTGCAAAAGCATCCTCCTCCCAAATGATGTCTATTATACACATCTGACGCTGCCGACGAACTCTAGGGTGTAGATCTCGGTTGTCGCAGTATAATTA
>JAIDHZ010000226.1:0-7436 GCA_029052995.1 Lachnospiraceae bacterium
TTAGATCCTTCACGGTTCGGGAAGTTTCTTGTTGAATGGCGGATTGAAAATGCATTATTTGCAGGTGTATCTCCTGCACCAAAACATGGACCACAAAATGCTGTCTTGACAATTGCACCTGTGCTTATCAGGTCAGCCAGTTTTCCGTTTTTTGCAAGCTCCATGTAAATCGGGGTAGATGCTGGATATACACTTAATGTAAACTCATCTGCACCAATACTGGCTCCCTTCAAAATGTCCGCTGCTGCACAGATATTCTCGAATCCTCCTCCGGCACAGCCTGCAATGATTCCCTGGTCTACATACAACTTGCCATTGCGAACCTTATCCTTTAATGTAAAGTCTACTTTCCCGTCAAGACTTACTAAAGCACGCTTTTCACAATCCTCTAAAATATCCATCAGATTCGCATTCAGCTCATCAATTGTATAAGTATTGCTTGGGTGGAACGGCATGGCAATCATCGGCTTTACCTTGGCCAAATCTACATACACCAAGCCATCATAATAAGTCACATCCCCTGGAGTTAATTCTTTATAGCACGCACTTCTTCCATGAATATCATAAAATTCCTTTATCTTACTGTCAGTCTTCCAAATGGAAGAAAGGCATGTAGTCTCTGTTGTCATAACATCAATTCCAATGCGGTAATCTGCACTTAAGTTTTCCACACCGGGACCAACAAATTCCATAACCTTATTCTTTACGTAGCCATTGGCAAATACTGCACCAATAATGGCAAGAGCAACATCCTGAGGACCAACACCCGGCTCCGGCTTACCGTCCAAATAAATACCAACCACTTCCGGCATTTTAACATCATAGGTCTGGCATAGCAGCTGCTTTACAAGTTCTCCGCCACCTTCCCCGATTGCCATTGTACCTAATGCTCCATAACGTGTATGTGAATCTGAGCCTAAAATCATGGCGCCGCATTCTGCAAGCATTTCCCTTGCATACTGGTGAATAACAGCCTGATGAGGTGGTACATATACTCCACCATACTTCTTAGCACAGGAAAGCCCAAACATGTGGTCATCCTCATTAATTGTTCCTCCTACTGCACAAAGGGAATTATGGCAGTTTGTCAGTACATAAGGGATTGGGAACGTTTCTAAACCTGATGCACGGGCTGTCTGAATAATACCGACAAAGGTAATATCATGGGAAGTTAATTTATCAAACTTAATCTGAAGCTTATCCATATTATCTGAGCTGTTATGTTCCTTCAGAATATTGTATGCCATCGTATTTTTTGCAGCATCTTCCTTAGAAACTACACTTCCTGTCATGCTCTTAATAAGATCTTCCTGATTGGCACTATCCTCAATAATCTCTGTGCCGTTTACAAGGTATGCACCACCTTCATATAATTTAATCATGTTCATCCTCCTTAGGCTTTCATTCTCCGTAAAACAATTCTATCCGGATTTTTTACATCTTATTTAACAATCGTAAAATATTGTAGCATAAGAAACCACACTTTTCAATGGATATGACCTTTTTGCCTTTAAAATCCCTTTAAATAATATGCTTTTAGGCCTATTATGTCCGGGAAAATCCCTGTCGCATTTCAAAAAGTAACGATAGGAAGAATAACTGTCATCCCATGTTACATCTATGTTATACCAATATTTTCCAATCTTTACCATGTTCCATGCATGATCATTTCCCTTAACATAGAGACAGGGGATTTGCATCTCCTGCATAATTCTTTGGAATGCAAGGGCATATGCCATGCACATTCCCCGCCCTTTTGAAAAAGCATGATAAGGACTGTAATACCTGTTATCATAACGCATATTCTTAATAAGATAATCATGCGCCCTCAAAATCTTCTTTGCCCTATTCCCTTTTCCAATCTGTTTTACAATTTGTTTTACTTTCCGGTCTATTTTCTTTTCCTGCTTTTTAGTTGTAAGATAACAGACCTGAATAGAAACATATAACTGTGAATCTCCGCATATTGTAATGCAGTACCCCGACAATATCCCCGTCAGATATCCGTTTTTCTTTGAAACTTTATCAAAAAAATCCCGAAATCCATTACGTTTATATTTTAGAAAAGATTTATCAATTCCAGGATAGTAATAATAAAATGCACTTTTATGCTTTTTCATTCCTTTAATCAAATCATCAATCATCTTCGACTCGTTTTGTACACATTTTACCTCATCAGGCAATTCGTATACATTTTTTGCATGACTGACAAAGGAAAAGTTATATACTATCAGCACAATGAGTATAAATAACAATAAACATGCATCCATTTTAAATGATTTTCTAAAGAATTTCTTACATTTTCTCATATCAATACCTCCTGATAAAATAAAACTGTATAAACTTCTTTGGTCTTATACTGTTTCTATCTTAACAGAAGTATTGTCCATATATCTGTACCTTGCCAAATTAAACAACCCTGAAGCAAGCTGTCAGAACATCAAGTTTGTCCGGCAGCTTTTCTATTTTTCAAAGGGCTCATTTAACAATTCACAACCGGGTAACACAAATCTCCCGTCCTTAATAATCGGAACCTCTTTCCCATCCGAATGTATACATACAATACCGGCTATCTCGTCATAAGGAATGGTAATATCTGTGTGGCAGTTAAAATATGCCCTGTCTTCATCTGTATCCCGCAATAAAGAACATTCATTATCCTTTGCTACAATCTCCTTTCCGTCAGGATTATAAAGTTTTGTTTCTTCACTATGACTGTAACAGGTATCTCCTACAGCAAAATGCGGCCCCATTTTTTCTACTATAAGTATTGGAAGCTTGTAGACAATCTTGTATGCATTTGCCATGACATATGCTGTGGTATTCGTTCCGATTGCAAATTCTCCAATTGGCAGAGTCTCCCTGTTAAACAAAACATTTTCTTTAATATATGCTCTGTTTTCCTCTTCATTTTCAAAATTATCGCAGGTATAATCTGTAATCATTCCATTTTCAAAGGTTAACATAATGTTGTTAAATTTCAAATCATTAAGATAGACCTCCGATACATTCAACACGCCTTTTGTACCTGTCAGTTTAGGTGAAGTAAATACCTCACCAACCGGAATATTCACATCAGCAGTACAATTTTCAAAATTTGTTTCCTTTGCCGGATCTGCAAGCTCATGCATCATAACAACCATATCAGTCTTATTTGCCCCTCTTCCAAGTACCCTCACACAAACAGCCTTATCCAACTCATCAATTATTACCTGCTGAAGCTTTTTATATATTTCATTATCTAATGTGTTAACCTTTACAATTTCTTCAAAAATTTCCTCAAAATCGTCTCCAATCTCCGGTATCGGATAAGCAATAATAGTAAAACTGTAATCATCCTGCGGAATATAGGAATTAACAATCTTTGCACTCTCTGAAGAATACATAACAGACAATTCCTGTTGTTCCTTTGAAAGCTTCAGGTTTTCTTTTTTGTTAACGGGTTCAAACGGATTTTCACCAAACACTTCCACTACCGCCGGTCCGGCATATTCCATGGCTAACTGTTTCCTGCTCTCATAGGCACTTCTCAAAACTGCTGTTTTACGCTCCACAAATGCTTTTGTCAAAAAAAGGGCGTCATCACACCTATGGTCATAGTCATACTGTTTATTTGCTGCCGCTGCCACAAAACCAGGACGTAAAGTCTGCTTTCGGTTTATTCTCGCCACAGGCGCACGATAAATTACAGGTCTTAATCCCATTTTTTCAAACTGCAAAATGGCTTCCCTAATCATTCTCTCCATGCCAATGCAGTAACGTATATTCACCGTCTTTTTCTTTGTGAGATCAATGCCCGCAATCCGAAATCCTTCCTCGTACCCATGTGTATAGGTATAGGCCATAGCTTCAATCTGTTCCTTAGACATACGGTTTAAAAAATCTGCCATCCTGATTTCATTATCTGTTATATACTCACCATACGCAAACAGATAACGCAGGTCTGTCAGGTCGCTATTCATAACCAAATCCGTAGCAAAGGACAACTCCGGGTCTAAAATTTCTCTTATACGGTAATCCACCGTCCGGTCAGCATAATCACTTACAAAATAATAAATCATATCCTGTATTACCTTTACTGTCGGAGCTTCCTCTTCAAAGCTGCATAATAGCTCCACATAAAGCTCCAGGTGAATAGTCAGGTCAAACAGCCTTTGCTCTACGGCATAAATAATTCCTCCCCGGATTTCTGCATATACAAAAGAAAGCAGCTGTCCATAATCCTTCCCAAGACACTTTACTGCATAAGCCGGATTTGCATAACTTGTTCCATAATTTTCATCTAATATATCTTCATATAACATATGATTGTATTTTTTCTGTTCATAAAAAGAATCTTTTTTCAAATCTTTCGACTCAACATGTTTCCACAGTGTATCTAATGTCATCAAAAAAGAGCCTACTTTTAAAAAATAATCAAAAAAAGGCTCTTTTATCTGTGTGTTACCAAGGCAAAACTCATGAACCCGCTCCATTGCCATATCATAACGCTCACGTACACTTTCATTTTCTTCTTTAAATAATTTCCTATAATCCAAATTCATTCCCTCTTTTCTTTTTCTTCTATACCCATCCCAGCACATAAAATATGACTGTAATGCACAATACAATTCCATTTAGAACTCCACTGATTCTTTTCATCAGAAGACCTCCATCTACAGATTTCCATGAACTTATTGTAAATACAATTCCGGCTATAGAAAGCAAAAAGCTTCCAATTCCCAAAAGCCCTACCATTACCGGCCCTTTTCCGGCAAAATAATAAGACATAATAATTGCACCTACAATAAAACAGGTAGAAATCCCTCCAAAAATACAGCTGATAATCGCATCCGTACTATGATTTTTTACCTTATACGCACTTTCCTTCATGCCTTCTTTCACTCCTCCGGTTCAGTAAAAGTAAAATATAATATACCCAAAATCCAACAAGACCACCCAAAGTGTTTAAAATCAAATCATCTACATCAAATACACCAACTCTTGCAACTAATTGCAAAAGCTCCACACACAAGCTAAATAAAAATGTATAGGCAACAGCCTGATACCAATATATCTTTCGGTTTAAAACCCATCGGATCAATGCTCCAAAAGGGACAAACGCTATCACGTTTCCGAGCAGATTCACTACTACACTGGTAAAATCAATGTAATTACGATATTTCACAAACCGCATAATCTCCTGAAAAGGTTTTAGGTTATAACGATATTCAGTATATCCCTCTAGTCTGCCAAATCCATCACTTAACAGCAGAAAATATACAAGACATAACATATATATAAAGAAACACACTCTGCTAATGATACGAATAATTCTCCTTTTTTTCATCCCCTACACCTTTTACTCTATTTAATCCTCTTCAGACTGCTGTGTATATGCTTCTACATTAATCGGCATTGTCTCTGTTTGTGACAATTTAATATTATCGTCTCCAACCTGAGCAATGTACAATTCCGAACCCTTTTCAAAGTCGTCTAACGCTACCTTTATCATTGCGTTGTTTACATATTCTGCTTCTGCTTCCTTTTCGTCAATCATCACTCTGGAATAGGGATTAAAATTACTGCCATGAATCCACACACAGTCATCACCCATCTCAAAATAATCAACTTTAATCTCACGGATTCCCATTTTCATATCAGTCTTTGGAAATGGATTCTTACCATCAAAAGCATAATTTTGTCCATATAACGTATCATATTCCAGCATCTCAAGCATACTAATATATTCATCATGATTAACACTGTCCATATATTTAGCATGGAATTTCTGCATCAATCCGCCTTCGATATCAAGCCGGTCAAAAATATAGGTACTTGCATGATATGAAACCAAATCCTTTTTCTCCTGCTTTAATCCTATATTATCCCACATAACCCATTCTGTCTGATACAACGAAATATTATCTAAATCCGTCTCTAACAGATTAAGGCTCGGCAAATGGTCACCATACATGAATACAACTGTAGGCTCATCTAATTCCTCAAGCTTAGTTATGAGATCTGCCAGCATATCATCCATTTCCCTGCACATATTGATATAATACTGCCATGCTGCCTGCTTTTGTAAATCCTCAGCATACTGGCCGCCAAAATAACATGTTAAATCAGTCAATGTTTTTGTTATTTTTTTTGGGTAACGTCCATGGCACTGCACGGTAATTGTTGTAATATAATCTCTTCCTTCTGTCTGCTTCATCCTCTCAAGCATAAGATCATCCAGGCGATTATCCTTCGCCCATCCTCTTGGTGTAAAATCCAAATTATACATATGTTCCATTCCGCTAAAGCTGTCGAAGCCAAGATTAGAATAATCTACATAACGCTCATAAAATGTTGCATCATTATTATGGAAACCTGTTGTGGCATAACCCTGCCGTTTCAAGTCATAAGCCATGCTGTCACAGCTTACAGACCTCATTACCGTCTTAAAAGGATATTCCCCCGCTCCAAAAAACTGGGTACTCATCCCTGTCTGAACCTCAAATTCCGTATTAGCAGTACCTGCACCTACTGCCGGTACCGTAAATAATCCTGAGGAGTATTCATTTTTCAATTTTGTAAATGTAGGAAGCGGGTCCTCTGAAGGATAAAAGTCCTTCATATATTTTGTGTCAAACACCGATTCTAACTGTATTATAATAATATTAGGAAATTCCTTTGTTGCCGGTTCATTTTTATAATATGGAGACTCCTCTTCTTTCTCTGTGTCTTCCGTCTTTTCCTCACTGTCCACTTTTCCATCGGCTTTTTCAACTTCAGATACCTCTTCATCTAAAGACCCATCTTTTTCTTCCAAGGAGTGCTCTGTGCTCTCTGTTTTCCTGCTGTCATAAGCTTCATTTCCCGCCTGTGAAGTATAGGGATTATCTGCTGTCAATTTTTCTAATTCCTCTGTCTCTTCTTCCGTTTCAAATATGACCTCATCTTTATTATAATCCAATTCATTTACAATGTCATGAACCGCTCTCTCGCTATAGTTCTTCGGCTTACTGATTCCTACATCAATAATACTGTTAGAGAAACAATATGCAAATCCATAATCGTTATACGCATATGCCAAATTACCAAAATTGTCTGATACAGTTTTAGTTTCTACTGCTACCTTTGTCAATGACCAAATCAAAATGGCACACATGCATACATATGCCGAAGCCCGAAAAGGATTACGTTTATGCTTTGTGGCAGGCAGCCGAAAATACAAATAGACAATCAGCAGCACTGCCAGTATAATTCCAATTACGCTCAGCACCATCTGCCATTTTGTCATATATTTATCCAGCATTGTCATGACATTTCGTATCATCATAATATCGACAGCAGAAAACGGAGTTGTACGGAAACAAAGCACAATATAATTTGCGAAAGCCGATACAATCCATATCACGCAGACAAAAATAGTTGCAAATAATTTTTTTTTTGGCAAACATGACAAG
>JAIDHZ010000226.1:7446-10612 GCA_029052995.1 Lachnospiraceae bacterium
AAAATGCATTATAAACAAATACAAAGGGTGACTCACCAATAAATAAAAATGCTTTTAAGAAGGAATGCCTGCTCAACACCTCCAAAAAATAATTCAATAAACATGCTAGCAAAAGATAGCCGATAAAGGGGATTTTCACAACATTAATAATCGGTCGCATTACCTTTGTATCTGCAAGCTTCACAAATGGCCCTGCCAAAATTCCAAGTAACCTTTTAACACTGCTCTCTGCCGTTAGACAGATATTTTTTATCTTCTTTAAAAAATTCTTCATAATGTTCTCTCTTTACTATATATTCTACATGAAAACAACACTTTGCTACCGCACTTTAATATACCATTAATGCAAAAAAAAGCAAGTCTATTCACAAAATATTAAGAAAAACATCATGAAACCCGGTATTGCGAATAGTATAGTTTTGCATAAAAACCATTTTTCTCAAGAAGTGCTTCGTGGCTTCCCTGTTCAATAATATCACCATCTTTCATAACCAAAATTACATCTGCTTCCTTAATAGTAGATAGTCTGTGGGCAACCACAAAACTGGTTCTTCCCTTCATTAGTTTTGCAAAAGCATTCTGTACCTTAACCTCTGTACGGGTATCAATAGAAGACGTCGCCTCATCCAGAATCAACATAGGAGGAATTTCTAACATAACCCTTGCAATGCAGAGCAGCTGTTTTTGTCCCTGGGAAAGACTGCCTCCATCCTCACCAATCATGGTATCATACCCCTGCGGCATACGTTTTATAAAACTGTGGGCGTGGCATGCTTTTGCAGCTTCCACAATCTCTTCTCTTGTCGCCTGCGGATTTCCATATGCAATATTTTCTGCAATTGTTCCTGATTTTAACCATGTTTCCTGCAATACCATACCATAATTATTCCGTAGGGAATCTCGTGTAATCTTATATATGCTGTCCCCATTAATTAATATGCTCCCACTGTCAATATCATAAAAACGCATAAGAAGATTGATTAATGTAGATTTTCCGCAGCCCGTAGGACCCACAATAGCTACACGCTGCCCTTTTTTAACCTTTAGATTCAAATCCTTAATCAGTGGTTTTTCTTTATCATAGGAAAATGCCACATGCTTTAAAGTTATGTTGCTCTTTTTTGCAACATCCCACTTCTTAAGCACTATGCTATCAGCCAGATCCGGCTCTTCTACAGCCTCATCTAATAGTTCAAACACTCTTGCTGCACATGCAATTGCATTTTGTACCTCTGTAATCACACCAGATATTTCATTAAACGGCTTTGTGTACTGATTTGCATAGCTTAAAAAGCATGAAAGCTGCCCAATGGAAAGCCCTCCATGAATTGCACTGAGTGCACCTGCAACACCGACTCCTGCATATACTAATCCATTTACAAAACGCGTACATGGGTTAGTCAGGGATGAAAAGAAAATCGCTCTTAAACTATATCCGGTCAGTTCTTCATTTATCATGTCAAATCTGCGTATTGCATCATCCTCATAACCAAAAGCCTGAACAATTTTCTGATTTCCAATCATTTCATCTACTAATGCAGTCATACTCCCTCTGCTTTCTGACTGAAGCCGGAACATATTATAAGTTCTTTTTGCAATAAAGCTTGCAACAAACAGGGAAACCGGCGTAATAACTACAACAACCAGTGTTATCTTAATATTCACAAGTACCATAAACAAAAGAGTACCTAAAATGGTAACTATACCTGTAAACAACTGGGTAAATCCCATAAGCAGACCCTCTGAAAATTGATCAACATCGTTTACCACTCTGGATACAACCTCTCCATATTGCCTGTTATCAACATATTTAAGGGGAAGCCTGTTCAAATGGTCAAACACTTTTGTACGAATATCCATTACAACCTGATAGGTAATTTTATTGTTGCACAGGCTCATCATCCACTGTGTGAGGGCAGTAATCAAAATCACAATGAAAAATCGAACCAATAGCGGTTTCAGTCCATAAAAATCTACATTTCCCATATCCACAATTAAATCAATTGCCTGTCCTGTTACAATGGGCGCATACAATGTGGCTGCAACCGTTATAACAGCAAACACTAACGAGAAAACAACATAAACACGGTACGGCTTTATAAATTCCATAACACGTTTCAGCGTATTTTTCTGTCCTTTCCTCAAAGTTTCCCGATCTGACATTATAATTTTTCTCCTTTCACTGTCTCATCCTGCGAAGCAACAATCTCTTTATAAATCTCACAATTTTTAATGAGTTCCTCATGAGTTCCAATCCCTGCCATTGCGCCATCCTCCAACACAATAATCTGATCTGCCTGTTTGATAGTAGAGGCCCTTTGAGACACAATAAATACTGTCATATCCTTCGTTTCTTCTTTAATTGCTTTCCTAAGTGCTGCATCTGTTGCAAAATCAAGCGCTGATGCAGAATCATCCAAAACCAGTATTTCCGGTTCCTTTACAAGTGCTCTTGCAATGGTAAGACGCTGTCTTTGTCCACCGGATAAATTCTTTCCACCCTGCAATATTATTTCATTAAATCCACCATTTTTCGCAGCAATCACATCACTGCACTGAGCTATTGCAACCGCATGCTCCATCTCTTCTATTGTAGCATCATCTTTTCCCCAACGGATATTTTCTGCTATCGTACCATTAAATAACACCGCCTTCTGCGGTACCACACCAATCCGGTCCCGCAGCTGATGAAACGAATATTTTTTTACATTTTCATTATCTACTAAAACTTCACCTTCAGTGGCATCATAAAATCTCGGAATCATATTTACAAGCGTCGATTTACCACAGCCTGTACCACCAATAATACCTATCGTCTGCCCACTTTTTGCAGTAAAGGAAATGTCTTTTAACGCCGGCTCTTTTGAACCGTCATAAGTAAATGTCACATTTTTAAATTCTACTTTATTCTCATTTCTTTCCAAATCAAAGCCTGTCGGATGCTCTGCGACAGAGGTCTGCATAGCAAACACTTCACCGACACGTTTTGAACACGCCATAGCCTTTGTAAGCAGAATAATAAGATTTGCGAGCTTAACCAGCTCCACCAGAATCTGGGACATATAATTCACAAGCGCTATCACCTCTCCCTGAGTAAGTCTTCCGGTATCCACCTGAACACCGCCAATCCAGATAATCGCAATAATAGCAGAATTAACAATAATAT
>JAIDHZ010000227.1 GCA_029052995.1 Lachnospiraceae bacterium
AATATATACTGTATATCTAAAATCCCCCCACGAACGCTCCAATGTACGCCCGATAGAAAAATAAAAAAACAGCATAATAATAACCAACGGACCAAGACTCCTCGGAGGCATTACAATCCATGTAATCAAACGCCAAACTTGTCCCCGCACAACCATTGCAGGATTAAGTGAAAGTTTTGCAAGCGCACTGCTGTCAAAAATTGCTATAAAATAACCCAAAATAAAACCTGCTATTAAGATAATTGTTAAATTCGGAATAGAAAATTTTCCGAATTTTCTCTCGAGTTTTGTCATAAAGTCCATATTCTTCTCATCCTTTATTTGAATTTACAGGTGCGTCAAAACGCACCTGCATATTATTTATAATTCTCACAATTGTTGCTTCTGCAGCTGCATCGGACAATTGCTTACACTGCTGCGCTTCCAATTACTCAAATGCATTCGTGCTTATTGGTTTATTATATTATACCATATCATCCATGTCGTTTTCTGTCATATCTTCCCTTGGCTGCTTACGCGG
Source organism: Lachnospiraceae bacterium (assembly GCA_029052995.1). Taxonomy (GTDB): domain Bacteria; phylum Bacillota; class Clostridia; order Lachnospirales; family Lachnospiraceae; genus CAG-590. Next base: position 521 of record JAIDHZ010000227.1, read on the forward strand.
CATTTTTAAAACCAAGCCTTCCGGCAGTTCTACTTCCAACAAAGTAGGGTTATATCTGCTTAATACATCAAAACCTGTCTGAAATGCCCCTAACACATCTCCTATACTGTCTCCCTCATTCACCACATATGTCTTTTCCGGTCTTCCTGCCACTGTTGGAATGCATATTTCATCTCCTATTTGCAAATTATAAACATTTATATAAGGATTTAATCGCATGATATCAAATATTTTAACATCATACTTTCTTGCCAGTTTGTATAATGTATCACCAGCCTCAATCACATGTACATAGCCAGCACAGGATACCGGTCGTTTTCTTTGGTTATACTCAGTGTTCATATACTGCATATTATCCATTGAATTTATTCCAATACTTTTTTATTAGTATATTCGGAATCATCTAACTTTGACTATTCTTTTTGGGCTTAATTGTAACAACAAAGTGATTTCCTTTAAATTCATCTTCATAATATTCAGAGTAACTTATTATATATTTTTCTATATCCGGAACTGTATATAATATTTTTTTTGTAATACTCTCACCCTTCTTTAATGTAAACAGGTTATCCATATAATCATTAATATTTAAATCTGCCTTTCCATAGCCAGTAACCACTTTTTTACCTGCACCTTCATAATCCAGTGTAAAATCCGTAATGCTCATTGGCAGATCCTTTTCATAGGTGTTTTTTATTGTAAGCGTTACCACAAGATAGGTGCTCCCAGACTCCGGCTGATACAATCCATCTTCAAACTGAAATGTCTCATATTTGGATGTATCTTCTATGACCATATCAAAAAAAGCTGTAGAAATAACCTCGCCTTCTTTTCCATTTATTTCTCCGCCATAACTTCTGCCATCCTTTGCAGTCATTGAGCCATTTTCATCCTTTTTTCCTGAACAGCCTGTAACTGCCAGAATACATAATGCAAGTATACAACATACACTTATCTTTTTTCTTACGTTATTTTTTGAAACCATAAAAGCCTCCATTAGCAATCCTTTAAATACTGTATCATACCAGGCCCCAAACTATAATTTGGTCTGGCAATAAATCCATGCTGTTCATAAAAAGCCTCTCTGCCTTTTGCACACATAAGGCACAACATCATCTGTGTCCCCTTGCTCCGCAGCATTTCAACATAGGAAATCAGCTCTTTTAACACTATAGAACCTATACCTTTTCGCTGTGTTTCCGGCACAACAATCAAATCCTGTATATAACAGATAACTGCACCATCTCCCACAACTCTCCCCATAGCAACCAGGCAGCCATCTTCATACGCACCTACAACATATAAACTATTTTTTAATGCCCTCTCTGCCTGCTCGGGCATTAATGCTACCCAACCAACCTTTGCACGAATTTCCAAATATTCCTGTGTTGTTATTTTGTTTTCTTTTATCTCTATCATCCTACAATCTGACTGGTACATCTTTTTCCTTAAGATATTGCTTTAAATCCATAATCTCAAGTTCTTTATAATGAAATAAAGATGCTGCCAAAGCTGCATCAGCTTTCCCCTTTGTTAATGCATCATAAAAATGCTCTTC
>JAIDHZ010000228.1 GCA_029052995.1 Lachnospiraceae bacterium
AAAGATTTCTTACTTTATCCATCGGTATCCCATCCCCCATACGGTTTCAATATAATCCGTTTTTGTATATTGTTGAAGCTTTTTTCTGATTCTACGGATTAGCTCGGTAATTACTCTGCTATCACCCTCTGCATCAAATCCACAGACCTTCTCATAAATCCTTTCTTTATCAAAGACCATTCCCGGATTCATAGATAAAAATTCAATGATTTCGTATTCCAGTCTTGTCAGCTCCAGATAATCTGTGTGAATCTGTACGGTCTTTGCCTTATAATCAATCGATAATTCGCCCTGAAAGCAGCATTCTGTCCTGTTTTTACGCCGTCCCTCCCGCTTCAGGTGTGCTGTAATCCTTGCGTCAAGCTCCTTCAGGCTAAATGGCTTTAAAATATAATCATCGCCGCCCGAGGAAAGCCCATTAACAATATCCTGCTCTTCTACTCGTGCCGTCAAAAATAAAATAGGACAGGCTGTTTTATCCCGTATCCTTCGGCATACCTCTATCCCATCAACTTTCGGCATATTTACATCCAATAATATGATATCCGGCTGCAGTTTCATTTTACTTAATCCCTCAGTGCCATTCTCTGCCGTAATTATTTCATAATTTTTTATCTCAAAATATTTTCTCAGCATTTTGAGAAGCTCGGTATCATCATCAATAATCAATATCTTATAAGACATTTTTGTTCCCTTCCCTTGATATTATTGCTTTTCAGACTTGTTTGTTAAGGTGTATAAAAAAGCTGCCATTGGCGGTCTCTCCCACTGATAGTCAATATTCAAAGATAATTATACTATACAAATCCCAACATATAAACAAAGAATATTCTATTAAAAACAGAAGCCACTGCGAAATTCCATCACACATGTCATCTATTATCATGCCTTATAATACAAACTCCAAAAAAGAACGCAGCAGAGCTTTTACACCCTGCCGTTACTCTGTTATGTCCTAAGATACCCTTTTTCTTCGTGATATATGCCACCTAACTGTTCAAATAATGATTTCATTTGCAAAAACTCCTTTTCTGTATAATTTGGTTTCTGCGGGGTATCTACAGGCAATGTATCATCAGGCAGTATTTTTACCCTACAAAAAGAAAAAATTCCCCTGCAATTTGTGCTTGGAATTATGATAAAAGGGTATTATAATTGTAATTAAAATATATACTTAATAGTGAGCAGAAGGGAGAATATATATGGTTGGACATATTCATTCTATAGAAACATGCGGTACTGTAGACGGACCGGGCATGCGTTTTGTTGTATTTTTTAAGGGATGCCCAATGCGCTGCCTTTACTGTCATAATCCGGACACTTGGGATCCCAGCGGCGGGGAGGAGCATACAGTAGAGGATTTATTAAAACAGTATGATTCCCTAAAGGATTTTTATAAAAATGGCGGTATTACTGCAACCGGTGGAGAACCATTAATGCAGATTGATTTTTTAACAGAATTATTTGAAGGGGCTAAGGCAAAAGGAATTCATACCTGCTTAGATACCTCGGGTGTAATTTTTCATCGGGATAATCCGGAACTGCTTGCCAAGTTTGACCGCCTTGCCAAAGTCACTGATCTAGTTATGTTAGACATAAAGCATATTAATCCGGAAGAACATATGAAGCTTTGCAAACAGCCAAATGACAATATACTTGATTTTGCAAAATATCTGGACGAAAAGGGAATTACCATATGGATACGCCACGTAATTGTGGAAGGAATTACCTTAAATGACAAGTATCTTGATGAACTGGGATATTTTATCGGTGGGTTGCAGCATCTCAAAGCCTTAGACTGCCTCCCCTACCATGCCATGGGAGAATCAAAATACGAAAATCTTGGAATAGACTATCCGTTAAAGGGAATGGAGGCATTGCCAAAGGAAAGCGCTATTCATGCAAGAGAGGTTATTCTTGCTGCCGCAAAGAGAAGGCGGCAGGATGATGCAAAGTAAGCTGCCGTGAACCTCGCCTGACGGCTCGGTTGCGGGCTTGCGCTCTATGCCGTGGATCTCCCCTGGCGGCTCGGTCGCGGGCTTGCGCCCTATGCCGTGGACCTCGCCTGGCGGCTCGGTCGCGGGCTTGCGCCCTATGTCGAAGAATTGTCATAGGCGGCTTTACATGCAAGCATGACAGCCGCCTATGACAATTCTTCGACGCACGGCTTGAAGCTGTACGGAAAAAAATACTTGATATATACTTTTACTTGTTTTAAAATAATAAGTACTTAGGTAAACTTACCTATTGCATAGCTTATTACAATATAAGGAGGACTTTATTATGGCATTTGTTATTTCTGATTCATGTTTATCATGTGGTGCCTGTGCCGGTTCTTGTCCGGTTGGTGCTATCTCTGAGGGCGATGGCAAGTTCGAGATTGATTCATCTGCCTGCATCTCTTGTGGTTCTTGTGCCGGTACATGCCCGGCTGGAGCAATTTCTGAAGAGTAATTACAGGATAAACTTAGGTTGATACAAAAAAGGAGTTGTCTCATTGTTGACAACTCCTTTTTTGTATCAGAACATCGCCTGCTAAGGAACTGTTAATAAATAGCTTTTAAATAGTGCGCAGGATTTTTCTTTGGGAGTGCCGTTCAAAAATCAGGCGCATAGCGGGCTATGTAACTGATTTTTGAATGGTG